>CALBNC010000029.1 GCA_937896195.1 uncultured Gammaproteobacteria bacterium | reverse complement strand
CAGGGCGTACTTTTTAATATCAAACTCGCCTTGAGAAGGTGTGACAGATGCGGTTGAAGGGCGCGCCTGTTCTGTTGGCACAGGCGTAGAGCTCAGTTCAACCTTTTTCTTGACTGCTTCGTTAAGTTGCGTTATTAGTTCGTCTTTCTTATTTTTAAGATTAAGCTGAACGCCAATTGTTTGACCATAATCTTTTAGTTGTTGCTTGGTCATGCTTTTAAAATTCATTCCCACTCCTTAAGTTTGTCAAAATTTACTACCAGTACAATTATTCATCTTACCTGTTAAAAATTTAGGAAATAATGCAAATGAGTCTTCTTCAGGGCTTAAATTACCAATAAATTCGTTAAAAACAGCGTTTTAAGGGTTAAAAATGATCGAATATCATCGGCATAGCCCTTGTTTGTGCCAACAACACAAAAATTTCACAAATATTCAAAATGGCTTATAAGTCTTAATAATTGCGTTACAATCCATCTTTACAAGGGTTGGTGTAAATAAAGCACATTTAAAAAGGTGGTTAATGATAAATTTAGAAATTACACAAGAGCTTTCTAGTAGTTTATATTGGATTTCACTCGTTGCAGTTGTGGTGTCATCGGCATCGGGCGTTTTGAAATCTGGCTTTAGGCAGTTTGATTTATTCGGAGTGGTGATTATCGCCATTACTACTGGACTGGGCGGTGGATCTTTAAGGGATATGTTGTTAGATATTGACGTGTTTTGGATTAAAGATCAAATATTTTTTATTGTTTCATTGACAAGTGCTGTGGTGATTTTTATTGGCGCAAGGTCTTTATCTATTTCTGCTAAATTTTTCTTAATTCCTGATGCTGCAGGATTGGCAGCATTTAGTGTTGCCGGAACAATGGTTGCCTTAATGGCAGGCGCACCTTGGTTAATTGCCAGTTTTATGGGTGTTATTACCGGAGCCATGGGTGGAATATTTAGAGATTTACTGTGCAATGAAACACCGATTGTATTTAAAAGCCCTTTATATGCAACGGCTGCCTGGATAGGTTCTTTAGGATTTATTGTACTTATTGATTCTGGTGTTAGCGTTACTATTAGTGCTATTGTCGCTGGCCTGTCTATTTTTATTACCCGCTTATTAGCACTTCGTTTTAACTTGGGCTTGCCAAAATTTCAACTTAAAGAATAGTTCACAAGTTTTTTTTGGGCAAAAAAAGGACGACCTATTGGGCGGCATTTTTCAGTTTGAAACTGACAGATGTTTAAATATCTAATGCTTCAATCTCTAGTAACATTTTGTTGATATGCTTACCTAGTTGAGCATCATAGCCGTGCCAATCTCTATAGTCAGCTAGGCGTTTATCGGCAAATGGTTTAATTTCATAGTCGGCTAAATCTTCTTTATAGCCTTTTTTAGATTCTTCTTGAATAGCAATTAAATAATCTAAGAATGGTTTAACGGCGTTGTCTGCGTTGCCAGATGGCCCATGCCCAGGCACATAGTGGCTTAGATTTAAATTTGTTGCATATTGAAGTGCAGTGATATTACCATGCATACTAGACGTGCCATCAAACCGACCGAAGCGCTGCATTAAGTCGTTATCTCCTAGAAATAATGTCTTACTAGCCACATGCTCAATCATGATGTCATTATCGGTATGCGCCTCACCAGTGATATCATTATGAACTATAAAAGTTTCTCCTGCCACAACGATTTTCTGCAAGTGAGATGTTGCGTCTGTTGGGTAAACTGCTACCGTATCTTTGGACAAACCTTCTGTTAAAGTATTCATTACACCTAGCCATAGGTCGCTTTCACCATCTTTGGCTTGGGCAATCATTTTTGGATGGGCATAGATTTTAACATTCGGATATTTTGCAACAATGGCTTGGTTGCCTAGCCAATGGTCACCATGAACATGAGTATTAAAAACAGCAACAATCGGCTTCTTAGAAATCTTTTCTATTTCCTCAAGCACTTTATTGCCAACTTGAAGCGTGCTACCTGGATCGACAACTATAACACCTTGTTTTCCAACAATAATACCTGGATTGTTCATAAAGCCATAATTTTGTACACTAGGCTCACCCAATGGGCCATGCATAACGTATGTTTGACTACTAAGTGCTTCAAACTTATAATCACCTAGTCCGTCAATAACCCATGCATTGGATAATGTTGATAATGCCAATGTGAATAATAATGCTAATTTTTTCATTTATCTCTCCCTAGAGTGGTGTGCAAAGTCTTTAATGTAGTGTATTTTACTGGATATTTTGTTTGATAACATTAGGCATGCCAACAGGTTTTGGAGGAATGTTTTCTAAAATATTTTTAATAAAGTCTTCTCTTGTGTCTTTTAATGAGGTGTTGAAACGCTTCTCAAAAGAAATAGTTGAGCTTGGTTTTGCAGATAGCCCTGCTCCACATACACTGCCAGCTTGAGCGCCTGGATATATTTCTACATGCCCAGGTAGGGTTAGAATTTTATTAATCAACGAGTTATATAATAGTTCTGCCATCTTCTCTTCTTGACCTTTAAGATCAGGTCTTCCAGCACTGCCAACAAACAAGGTATGTCCAGATATTAAAAACCATGGCTCATTGGCGCGCCTAGTGTCTGATACTAAGAGGCAGATACTATCCATGGTATGGCCAGGCGTATAAAGAACTTTAGTAGTGACATTACCAGAAATTAGCAATTGCTCATCTTTTAGCCCTTCAAATTTGAAATTTGGCTGGGACGACTCATGAAGCATATAAACTCCGCCATATTTTTCAGCTAATTCACGTCCTCCAGAAACATGATCCGCATGAATGTGTGTATCAATAACGTAATTAATTTCGACATCCTTGATTTTAGCTTGCTCTAAAAACCAATCAATATCTTCTTGATGAACGTCAACCGCTATGGCTTTGCCTTTTCCTCCGCATCCGTATAAATATGAAAGTGAGGATGTATCACTTGGTGCTTGTCTTTGAATTAAGAACATTGTTTCTCTCCTTGTATTAAGTATGTTGCACTGGATATCCGGCCGCTTTCCATTCAGGAAAGCCATCCTCTAGGCGTTGTGCTTTAAAGCCTTTTTCTCTCAATGCTTCTACTGCATTGTATGAAAATAGACAGTAAGGACCCCTACAATATGCCACGATATCCTTATCACTTTCAATGTAACTAATACGCTGTAATAGCTCATTGGGTGGAACATTGATTGCGTTTGGAAGATGGCCGGCGTGAAATTCTTTTTCTGGTCGTATGTCTAACACCATTACTTCATCATTCTTTGATCTATCTAGTAATTCTTGTGCACTAATAGCTTCTAAATCGTCTTTGTAACTAATATAGCTGTGCATTAAGCGCTCAACTTCAGCCAAATGAATTTCAGCAGTTTTTCTAAGGCTAGTGATTAAATTTGTTACGTCATTTCCGGTTAACTTATAAAATCGTTTTTTTCCTTCACGACGCACTATGACTAAAGCCGCTTGTTTTAGAACTTGTAAGTGGCGAGAAGTATTGGCAACATTTAATCCTACCAGTTGACTTAACTCATCAACACTTCGCTCTGTTTGCGACAAGTACTCTAATATTTCTAATCGTTGTGGTGATGCTAGGCTTTGAGCTACCAAGGATAACTGCTCGTTTAATAGTTGCTTTAGAGGAGACATAAATAATTTATTCTTTTATTCAATCAATCAATTGAATTATTGCATATAATAATTAACAATGCAAGTTTAATAAACATTAAGGAGTTATTGTGTCAACAATCAAACACGGAATATCTGAAAATAAATCACAAATTATATTGCAATTAGTGCAAGTGTTTTTAGTTGGACTAACAATTGGCATGACTAGAACAGTAATTCCTGGGTTGGCTGATACTGAATTTGGCCTAGGTAGTCAGCAGTTTTTATTGTTAACTTCATTTGTTGTTGTATTTGGTGTTGTTAAGGCGATCATGAATTTACTTGCTGGGAGGCTTAGTGATGGTTATGGACGTAAACGCGTTCTTGTTGCTGGATGGATTGTGGCAATTCCAATTCCATTTATGATTTTATTTGCGTCAAATTGGAGCTGGATTGTTGCAGCAACTTTGTTATTGGGCGTTAACCAAGGGCTGTGCTGGTCGATGACTATTAACAGTAAGCTAGATTTGGCACGGCTAAATCAAAAAGGCTTGGTTAATGGTATTAATGAATTTTCTGGGTATGCGGCGGTTGCAATTGCAGGTGTTGTTACAGCCTATATGGTTGACTTTATGGATGCAAGAGAAGGGCTGTTCATATTTGGCATAATCGTCATATTGCTAGGGTTGGTGTCATCAATTTTCTCCATTAAAGAAACCATGCCATGGGCGAGATCACACCAAACTGGCGTAATAAGTACGCAGCAAAGTCTTAGCTCTTTATTTATCCAAGCAAGTTGGAAAAATAAAGTTTTATTATCACTTAATCAGGCCGGATTGGTTGAAAAATTTACTGATGCGATGGTTTGGATATTTTTACCAATATTCTTCCTCTCTAAAAACCTGACGCTAGTAGAAGGAAGTGCTATTGTTTCAGTGTATGCCGTTGTATGGGGCGGCTTGCAACTAATTACTGGACCGTTGTCAGATAAAATTGGAAGGAAGATATTAATTGTTGGAGGTATGTGGTTGTGTGGGCTTGGATTGCTGAGTATCCCATATACTAGTTCAGTATTTTTATGGACGGTAGAGGCCGGCATTATTGGCATGGGTATGGCAATGCTATATCCAACATTAGGGGCGGCAGTTGCTGATTTTTCACCAGTAGAATCTCGTGGAACGTTATTGGGGATTTATCGATTTTGGCGTGATTTTGGTTATGCGGTGGCAGCGCTAACCTTAGGCATTATTGCACAAATGACACAAGCATTAATATCACCATTTCTATTGGCATCTGCAGCTATGATTTTATCCGGAGCATATGTATTGATCGCTGTACCAAGTCGTGTAGATTAATCTAAATAAAAAGTATATTGCCTCTTAGTTAGAGGAGTTTTTGGTAGTGGCGGCTATATCTTTACAATGCCAGCCTTGTTGTATTTGCTTAATGTTTGTGGCGTGATCATGGTAATTAATGGCATAATGCTGTCATGCGTAAAAAACCAATCTTGTCTAGTATACAAAATATTGCCACAACTCGATTTTTTAATATTCAATCGATGGATGTTGAATTTTCTAACGGAGAGAGGAGACAATATGAGCGTTTGAAGCCATCTAGCAATGGAGCAGTTTTAGTAATTCCAATGTTGGATGATGAGACAGTTTTGATGATTTATGAATATTCTGGTGGTACAGACAGATACGAATTAGCACTCACCAAAGGAAAAATTGATGATGGTGAGACGCCCCTTGAAGCAGCGAATAGAGAGCTTATTGAAGAGATTGGTTATGGCGCTAAACGCCTAACTTATATGAAGGCCATGAGTATCGCGCCAGGCTATCAATCAAGTGTTACGCACATTATATTGGCACAAGACTTATATGCAGCGAGTGCGCAGGGTGATGAGCCAGAGCCACTTGAAGTAGTTGAGCATAAATTAGCTGATTTGGAAAGCCTGGTTTATGATGATAATTTAACGGAAGCCAGAAGTATTGCCGCTCTTTACATGGCTAAAGAATTAATTAGACAGCAAAATATAAGTGATTGAAATTCCAAAGGATTTTGTATTAACAGATGCAGATACTTCTTTTTGTGATGTTGAGCGCGCCTTAGAAGAGCCCAATGGCCTTATTGCTATAGGAGGTGATTTAACAACTCAACGATTATTAGACGCCTATAGTCGTGGTATTTTTCCTTGGTATAGTGAACAAGATCCAATCCTATGGTACTGTCCAAATCCAAGAATGGTGATTACTCCAGATAAGCTTCATGTGTCTAAAAGTTTAAGAAAAACATTAAATTCAAATAAATTCCAACTCAAGGTCGATACTGATTTTGAGCAAATTATTCAGCATTGTAAAACGGTTGAACGCAAAGACCAGACTGGCACTTGGATTGATCAGGATATGGTATTTGCTTACACAAAGCTATTCGAACAAGGTTTTGTCCGCTGTATTGGCGTGTATCAACAATCTAAATTAGTGGGCGGGCTATATGGCGTTTCATTAGGCGGCGTATTTTTTGGTGAATCGATGTTTTCATTGGTAAAAGACAGCTCAAAAATAGCCTTTGTTCATCTATTAGAACAGATGGGCTATTCATTGATCGATTGCCAAGTTGAAAGCTCGCATTTAAATAGCCTTGGCGCCTTTAATATTGAGCGTCACGCGTTCATTCAAAGTCTTAAAGAATTACTGTAAAATAGCGACTAATTTTACAAAACTACCAAACGAAAATCTATATGAATAAATTAATCAAATTAACAGTGTTGATGTTTGTGATTGCTGGTATTTCTGCTTGTGGAAAAATGGGTGAATTAGAGTCTGTTAAGCCAGTTCAAGCATCAGCTATCCAAACAATGACGGCGCCAGAACTAGATATTTTGCCGCATAAATCAAAATAAAACTTGAGCTTTTCCTACAAAAATCAATCCTTACATGCTGAATCTGTTGATATTGCAGATTTAATGCAGTGCTACGGCTCTCCGTTGTACGTGTATTCACGCACTGATATTGAAAAAAATTGGCGCGAGTTTGACTCAGCATTTGGTCAGCATCCGCATCTAGTTTGTTACGCAGTCAAAGCTAATTCTAATATTGCCGTATTAAATGTACTGGCTAAAATTGGCGCAGGATTTGATATTGTTTCTATTGGCGAGTTGGAGCGTGTTTTGGCTGCAGGCGGAGAAGCTTCAAAATGTGTATTTTCTGGTGTAGCTAAAACTCAAGCAGAGATTAAGCGCGGCCTGGAAGTTGGCATTCGATGTTTTAATGTAGAGTCTGCTGCTGAGCTGGTACGTATCGAGCAAGTGGCGTCGAGTTTAAATACTCAAGCATCCATTTCAATACGCGTCAATCCAAATGTTGATGCAAAGACGCATCCGTACATTTCAACAGGCCTAAAGGAAAACAAATTTGGCGTTGATATCGATGACGCACTTGAGTTATACAAAACAGCGCAACAATCTGAGCATTTATTAATCAAAGGATTAGATTGTCATATTGGCTCACAGATCACCGATGTTTCACCATTTATAGATGCACTAGACAAGGTGCTAGACTTGATTGAGGTGCTTAAAAATCAAGGTATTGATATCGAGCATTTAGACTTAGGCGGCGGTGTTGGTATTACTTATGATAATGAAGTGCCTTTAGATATTGCAGCTTACGTTGCCCAGGTATTAAAAAAAGTCGGAGATTTAGAGATTATTTTAGAACCTGGTAGGGCGATTGTTGGTAATGCAGGTGTTTTTATTACTAAAGTAGAGTTTCTAAAGCAAAATTCAGATAAATCTTTTGCACTGATTGATGGCGCAATGAATGATCTCTTGCGCCCCGCTTTTTATAATGCGTATCATCATGTATTACCAGTTCGTGAAAATTCCAAAGGGGTTGATGCTAAATGGGACCTTGTAGGCCCTATTTGTGAAACAGGAGATTTTTTAGCTAAAGACAGGCATTTGTCCTTATCTGAAGGAGACTATTTGGCATTAATGTCTGCAGGGGCATATGGCTTTACCATGAGTTCAAATTACAATTCCAGACCACGCGTGGCTGAGGTAATGGTGTCAGATAGTGAACACCACCTTATTCGTAAGCGTGAAACCATCCAAGATTTATTTAATACAGAGTATCTAATCAATGACTAAGCTTACCAATAACCAAAAGAAATTTTTAAGATCCAAAGGCCACAACCTTAAACCTGTTGTGATGATTGGGCAACACGGACTGAGCGAGGCTGTTTTATCAGAACTTGAGTCAAGTCTTGAAACCCACGAATTATTAAAGATTAAAGTTCGTGGCGATGATCGTGAAGATAAACAGCTTGTAATTGATAAGATTGTTCAAGCAACTCATGCGCATTTAGTGCAGGTTATTGGAAGTGTTATGGTTATTTATCGTGCATTTGATAAAGATCCTCAAATCATTCTTCCAAGAAAATAATTCTAAATGACTAAGATTGCAATTAGTGCTGCCGAAACTTCAGGTGACCTAATTGGATCAACACTAGTTCAAGCGCTAAAAATCCAAGACCCAGCTCTTAATATTGAGGGGTTATGTGGTGAAAAAATGCAGACTCAGGGCTGTAAAAAGCACTGGGATATGAGCCTAGTAAATGTCATGGGGTTCAGTGAAGTTCTAAAAAAACTTCCCTCACTACTAAGACTAAGAAAATCTATTGTCGAGCATTTCTCTCAACATAGGCCAGATGTTTTTATTGGGGTAGATGCGCCTGATTTCAATTTTGTTATTGAAAGAAGGCTTAAAAGCCTCGGCATCAAAACAGTTCACTTTATTTCGCCTTCAGTTTGGGCGTGGCGTGCATCGCGCGTTAAAAAAATTAAACGCTCTAGCGACTTAATATTATGCCTATTCCCTTTTGAGGTAGATTTTTATACACATCATAATCAGAGAGCTGTATTTGTTGGGCACCCTTTAGCAGAAACACTCACCCCTAGAAAAAACCACCAAGCGGGTAAAAATATTTTACTCATGCCTGGCTCAAGAGCAGCAGAGGTAAAGCGTCTTCTGCCTGAGATGCTACTTGCAGCAAAATTAATGTCACATCAAGATCCATCACTTAAGTTTCATTTAGCATTAGCGAATGAGGAGCTACTTAAATGGGCTAAAAACATTATCGGTAATCAAGATATAAGTCTTTCAGTTAATAAGGCGCAGGAGCATATGCAAAGCGCAGATTTGGTGTTAGTAGCCTCGGGGACCGCAACACTTGAATTATCTTTAATTGGTGTGCCAATGGTAGTGGTTTATAAGCTCTCTACACTCAGTTATTTTATCGCTTCAAATTTAGTTAAGAGTAAATTTATTAGTCTGCCTAATGTGATTGCTAACAAAGCCTTGGTTCCAGAATTAATCCAAAAAGAAGCAAATGGTGACAATATTGCCAGACATGCAATGCGTATTCTAAAGAGTGACCATTCAGATTTGACTGAGGAGTTTTCTAAGATACATAAAAGCCTTTGCTTGAATGCTAGTCAAGAATCAGCTAAGCTTATTCTTGAGTTTATCCATGAATAAAGAATTTCAAAAAATTGTTGATTTAGCCCTTGATGAAGATTTAGGTTCTGGCGATGTTTCGGCAATTTTATTACCTGATGAGCAAGCTGTTGCAACAATTATTTGTCGAGAAAATGCTGTCATTTGTGGCATTGAATTTGCTCAAGCTACTTTTACTTCGCTAGATAAAGATATTAAAATCTCTTGGCAAGTTAAAGATGGAGATTCAGTAAGGCCGTCTCAAGTTTTGGCAACCTTGTCAGGTTCGTCAAGATCAATTATTAGTGGGGAGCGTGTGGCACTTAATTTTTTGCAAACACTGAGTTCAGTGGCAACGCAAACAAATTTAATGGTTGCTAAAATAGCACACACAAAGGCAAAATTACTAGATACAAGAAAAACTCTGCCTGGACTTCGACTGGCACAAAAATACGCGGTTAAATGTGGTGGTGGTAATAACCACCGACTTGGATTGTACGACTGTGTCATGCTTAAAGAAAACCATATTATAGCTTTCGGCAGTATTACTAATGCTGTCAAAAACGCTAAAGAACAATACCCAAGGCTTGACTTAATTGTTGAAGTGGAAACGCTAGATCAATTAGTAGAAGTGCTTAAATTAGAAGGTGTGACGCGAGCATTATGCGACAACTTTTCACATCAAGAGTTGGCACAGGCTGTGCAAATGGCTTTTGGCAAGTTACCCCTCGAAGCCTCTGGAAATATTGATTTAGAAACGCTTGTTGCTGTTGCCGAGATGGGCGTTGATTTTATTTCAACCGGTAGTATAACTAAAGACATTAAAGCAGTTGATTTGTCATTACGCTTTTCCTGAAGCAAAAAATACTGGACTACTTAGGTTGTCTTGGGTGTTGTAGCGAAGAGGCTGTGAATCCTCCCCAATAACTTGTCCGCCTGCTGCCTCCAAGATACAAACGCCTGCGGCCGTATCCCATTCAGAGCAAGGGCCAAATCTTGGATAGTAATCATATTCGCCCTCAGCAATTTTACAAAATTTTAGTGCGCTACCTAGGCGGCTGATATCACATTCCCCAAGCTCGTTTAAGTGATCATTTAGCTTTGAATTATGCGACGAGTGATGCCCAACAACAACTTTCAGAGGCTCTTTTTTAGAGCTCACTTGTAGCAAAGTGGTTGTATCATTATTGAGTTTAAAGGCTTGAGATTTTTCGTTAGTAAAATAGTGTGTTTTACTAAGAGGTGCATATATAAAACCATAAATAGGGCGATTTTCTTTAATATAAGCTATGCAAATACAAAATTCACCCGTTTGCTCAATAAAGTCTCTTGTACCATCAAGTGGGTCTATAAGCCAATATTCATCCCAATTTGAACGCACTGAAAAATCAGGTAGCTCAGACTCTTCAGAAAGAATAGGGATATTTGAAGTTATCTGACTCAATCCATCAACTAATTGCTGGTGTGCTTTTTGATCAACAACTGTCAAAGGGGTTTGGTCTGATTTAGTCTCAATGGCGAGACTGGTTTTGTAATACGACATAATCATCTCTCCGACTTGAGTGGTGAGTGTGATTAAGTGAGGTGTTAGCGCATTAAACATCATGATATTATCATACCATTGGGTATGAGAAATACTGCTAAATATGGTGGGCCTACTTGGACTTGAACCAAGGACCAATCGATTATGAGTCGATTGCTCTAACCAGCTGAGCTATAGGCCCGATAAAACGGATTTTTTAAGAATCTAAAAAGCTTTGAAGCTTATGGGCACGAGAAGGATGTCTTAACTTTCTAAGTGCTTTAGCTTCAATTTGACGAATACGTTCTCGCGTTACATCAAATTGTCTGCCGACTTCTTCTAGTGTGTGATCAGTATTCATATCAATACCAAAACGCATTTTTAGCACCTTTGCCTCACGAGGCGATAAGTTTGCTAACAATTCGCTTGTGGTCTCTCTAAGGCTTTCTTTTGTGGTAATTTCTACAGGTGAAGAGAAATTAGTATCTTCAATAAAATCACCAATGTTAGAGTCTTCGTCATCACCTACTGGCGTCTCCATAGATAGAGGCTCTTTGGCAATTTTAAGAATTCTAATAATTTTGTATTCTGGTAATTCCATTTCAACAGCTAGCTCTTCTGGAGAGGCTTCACGACCAAATTTTTGTAATAATTGACGGCGTACACGATTCAGCTTATTAATAGTTTCGATCATGTGCACTGGAATACGAATAGTTCGAGCTTGATCGGCAATTGAACGAGTAATCGCTTGACGAATCCACCAAGTAGCATACGTTGAGAATTTATAACCACGACGGTACTCAAATTTATCTACTGCTTTCATTAGGCCAACATTACCTTCTTGAATAAGATCTAAAAACTGCAAGCCACGATTTGCATATTTTTTAGCAATAGAGATAACCAATCTTAGGTTAGCTTCAGTCATTTGTGACTTAGCCTTTTTAGCGCGACGATCACCTTGACGGTAAAGTTTGTTAAGTGCTTTTAATTCAGTGATAGTTATCTGCATTTCTTCTTCATATTCATGAAGATTTTTTTGTGCATAAAAAATTTCATCTTTAGAAGGAGCAAGTGCTGAAACTAATTGCTCGTCTAATTTTGCATTTTTCAACCAATCATAATTAGTTTCATTGCCAGCAAACATTTCAAGAAATTGAACTCTTTCCATGCCTGCGTAAAGACATGCACTTTGAATAGTTTTCTCTTGCTTCTTAACTAGCTCGGCGCGATTACACACAACTTCCATCATGGTTGAAACCAGCTTAGGCGCTAGGCGCAAGGCTGATAAACCTTTAGAGAGCTCTACGCGAGCAGCTATTGTTTTTTTATGACGAAAGCCATGCTTTTCTTTTAGTTCTTGATAACCTTGAGAACAACTTAAAACTGTCTCAAAACGGGTATTTACCTTGTCCTCATCAGGACCGGTGTATTCCATTTCTTCCATGTCTTCATATTCTTCATCATCATCAAATTCACCCGCATCAAATGCAGCTTTTTTAGCTTCAAAATCTGCTGCATCGCCTTGATAACCAATAATAACATCAGTCATCTTACACTTGCCCTCTTCTAGGCGTTTATGGGCCTTGAAGAAGGTATCAGTGATTGATGGGTAAAGTGTAATAGCTTGCATAATTTCAAATACACCAGCTTCAATTTCTTTAGCGATACGCACTTCATCTTTATGCTCTAATAGGTCTACGACACCCATCTCACGCATGTACATTCTCACTGGATCAGTTGTTCTACCAAATTCAGAATCTAGCGCTGCAAGCGCTGCAACTGCAGCTTCTGCAGAAGTAGATTGTGATTTGGCACCTGCAACGACCAAGGTATCAGCATCAGGAACCGTATCAGAAACAGAAATATCTAATTCTTCTAGAATCGTAACAATAGGCTCTATTTGCTCTTGTGTCAGTAAGTCCTCAGGCAATAGATCATTGATTTCAGAGTAGGTTAAATAACCCTTCTCTTTACCAATCATGATCAGTTTTTGTAGTGCTTGCTTATGTGCTTTAGTAGTAGATTTCATAGAGTGACTTTTTATGACGGGCCAAATGATGGATTATACACAAAGTTATCGATTAAAAATCATAGCCTTGCGCGCTTTAAGATGAATAACTATTGGATATCAGCAAAAATATTAATAATAGATTGCTCTTCGCTAATGCGCTTGATGACTTCTGCCATAATTGGCGCAATAGAGAGTTGTCTAATTTTATTGCATTTAGCTGTTTCAGCATTTAATGGTATGGTGTTTGTGGTGACCAGTTCATCAAGTTCAGAATTCTCAATAGTGCTAATGGCATTACCAGAAAGCACGGCGTGTGTTGCGTAGGCCACAACTTTTTTTGCGCCTTTTTCTTTTAGAATGCCTGCTGCTTGACACAAGGTTCCCGCTGTATCAACCATATCATCAATCAAAACACAGGTTTTGCCTTCGACATCACCAATCACATTCATCACCTTGACCATATTCGGTGCAGGGCGACGTTTATCAATAATTGCTAAATCTGCATCATTAAGTTTCTTAGCTGCAGCGCGAGCTCTCACAACACCACCAACATCTGGAGAAACGACTACGATATCTTCGTAATTCTGATTAATGATGTCATCTAATAACACGGGTTGAGCATAGATATTGTCAATTGGAATATCAAAAAATCCTTGGATCTGATCAGCATGCAAATCAACCGTTAAAATTCTATCAATTCCTGAAGCTTCAACCATCTTAGCAGCAAGTTTTGCTGTAATTGGAACGCGTGTTAAACGAGAGCGACGATCTTGTCTTGAATAACCAAAGTATGGCACAACTGCTGTAATTCTTGCTGCTGATGAACGCTTTAAGGCATCCGCCATAACCAATAACTCCATTAGAGTTTCTGCTGGAGAAGGCCCGCAAGTGGGTTGGATGATGAAGACGTCACAGCCTCGGACATTTTCTAAAATTTCAACTTGCGATTCGCCATCGCTAAATCTTCCAATAAGTGCTTTTCCTTGTGCAACATTTAAACTAGAAATAATTTCACCAGATAGTAACGGGTTTGCGCTACCACTAAAAATTTTGATCGTGTCAAGAGACATAGGCGTGATTGATTGTTGAAAGTTGATTAAATTATACTAGGTTACAGTGACAAAAATAGTTTTTGCTTGTGGATTATATGAGTAAATTTGACCAAATAAAAAATATAAAAAAAGCTACGTCTTAATGCTAAGACGTAGCTTTTGAAAATGGCTGGGCTGGCAGGGATCGAACCTGCGAATGACGGGATCAAAACCCGGTGCCTTACCGCTTGGCGACAGCCCATTTGAAGATCGGAGAAGTATTTATTGCTTTCGCAGTAAAACTCATCCATTTTTTTGGCATTTTTTCTAATGCTACCATAGCATCATTTTGAGTGGCAAATTCAGCAAAAACACAACTGCCTGTGCCACTCATTCTAGCTTTCCCTGATATATTAGAACAACGATTAAGATGATCTAATGCAAACCTAATTTCTTCTGTTTGCTCAATGGCTGCTTGTAAGCAATCGTTATGAGTATTTTCAAGCTCAGAGAAGTCCGATATTTTCCCCATCATCGGGCTCATTGTCAATGCTTTATGCGAGAAAATTTTTGATGTTGCAATATGTTCATTGACAAATACCACTAAAAAGTGATTATTTGGCATTTTTATTGGGCTTAGTATTTCCCCAACTCCTTCTGCCCAAGCACTTTGAGCATAAATAAAGATTGGTACGTCGGCACCTAACTCTAGACCTAATTTCATAAGTTCTTGTTGGTTTAAGCCTGTATTCCAGATATGGTTTAATGCAACTAATGTCGTTGCTGCATCGGATGAGCCACCTCCCAGACCACCACCTGAAGGAATACGCTTAACAATAGAAATATTGCAACCCAATTGTGTACGGGTAATATTTTGCAAGAGTTTGGCGGCGCGAATGATTAAATCAGATTCAGGTGCTATGTCCTCATTGCCTGAGGTTCGACTGATGATGCCGTTATTAGTGATTGAAAATTGTAATTCATCGTAATAATCTAATAACTGAAAGAGGGTTTGTAAATTATGATAACCATCTTCGCGCTTACTGTTGATGTGCAAAAATAAATTAATTTTTGCAGGTGCGAGCCATACCTTGGGAAGGCTAGACATCAATAAAGACGTCTCGATAGTATTTTAATTCATTAATTGAATCACGAATATCGGCTAACGCTAGGTGCGCAGACTCACCTTCTCGAACCATTTTTGCTTGTGGCTTCCATCGGACTAAAAGCTCTTTTAGTGTGCTGACATCAATATGGCGATAATGAAAAAACTTTTCTAGCTCTGGCATGTAATTGTACAAAAAACGCCTATCTTGACACACGGTATTGCCACACATAGGAGAAGCGCCAGCGTTGACATGTTTTTCTAAAAACTCGATGGTTTGTTTCTCTGCTTGCTTGGAAGAAATAATACTATCTTTAACACGCTGAACTAGGCCAGAGTTTGTATGGTGCTCAGTATTCCATTCATCCATACCTGCTAAAATTTCACTACTTTGGTGGATAACCATAGAAGGACCTTCTTCCAAAATATTGAGATTTGCATCTGTCACAATGGTGGCAATCTCAATAATCACGTCGCGCTCTGGCAATAGACCAGTCATTTCTAAGTCAATCCAAATTAAATTCGTATCTTTGTTCATGTTTTTTATCCTTTAACAGCCTGTTGATTCACGTACAAAATCGTCTAGCTTTTGATGTGCTGAGCCTTTATTTAAAATACTGAGTGCTTTATTAATGCCATCTTGTAATGAGTCGCTTAGACCGCATACGTAAATAGCAGCGCCTGAGTTAAGTGCAATGATATTCTTAGCTGAACCCTCTTTGCCGTCCAATGCTTGTTGGATTAACGCCAGAGAGTCTTCTGCATCATTTGCTTTAATATCTTCTAAGTTTCCAAGTGGCAAGCCAAAATCGGTTGGGTTAATTGTATAGGTGGTCACTACACCGTTATTAAGCTCAGCGACAAAAGTGTCATCTGCAATAGAGATTTCATCCAAGCCGTCTTCAGAGTGCACCACCATAACATGTGTAGAGCCTAAAATTTTTAAGACATTTGCGATAGGCTCGACCAACTCTTTGCTATAGACACCCATCACCTGCGCAGGTGCTTTTGCAGGGTTGGTTAGTGGCCCGAGTACATTGAAAATAGTTCTGACTGCTAGTTCTTTGCGTGGACCGATAGCGTGTTTCATAGCTGAGTGGTGAGCGGGTGCAAACATAAAGCCGACACCAATTTTTTTGATACTATTGCTGATTTGCTCTGCGCTCATCTCTAAATTAACGCCAGCCGCCTCTAAAACATCTGCACTGCCAGACTTTGATGAAATAGAGCGATTACCATGTTTGGCAACGGATCCACCAGCAGCAGCAACCACAAATGCACAAGCAGTAGAAATATTAAATAAGCTTAGCCCGTCACCACCGGTGCCACAAGTGTCAACTAAGTGCTTGGTATTTTTAACTTCAACACCCTTGGCAAGTGAGCGCATTACTTTTGCACTGGCAGTAATTTCAGCAACAGTTTCTCCTTTCATGGAGAGCCCAACTAAAAATGCACCAATTTGTGCATCGGTCGTTTTACCGGTCATGATGTCAGTCATAACATCATGCATCTCACCCTCATTTAAATCTTGTTTTGCAATAACTGCTTTAATAGCTTGTTGTATATTCATAGGTTTGTTTGACTCATGAGAGCTTCAATCTCGTTAATCGTTTTAATAAGGCTTCCGGTTAAGACGGTGTTACCTTGATCGGTTACCACAACATCGTCTTCAATTCTAATACCAATATTATGATAAATTGGATCGATTTTATCATCCTTACGAATGTAAATGCCAGGTTCAACAGTGATTACCATGCCTTTTTCAAAAACCCGGTGTTGTTTGTTAACTTGATATTTACCCACGTCATGCACATCCATGCCAAGCCAGTGGCCCGTACCATGCATGTAAAATTTTGATAAAGACTCCCCTGGTGCTAGCAACCCAATATTTTCCAACCCTTGTTGAATAATATCGCAAGCAATTTTGTGCGGCATATGAACATCTGCGCCAGGTTTAATACTATTAATTGCTGCAAGCTGAGCATCTAATACGATTTGATAAATTTGTTTTTGTGGCTCACTAAATTGGCCATTAACTGGAAAGGTGCGAGTAATATCGCTAGCATAGTAGTCAAGCTCACAGCCTGCGTCAATCAATACTAAATCGCCAGATTTGAGAGGCTGGTTGTTTTCGATATAGTGAAGTACGCAAGCATTTTTGCCTCCTGCAACAATCGGTGTATAAGCATGTTGAGTATTATTTTTAACAAAGTGAGAGTCAAACACACTTTGCAATTCATACTCAAACATACCAGGAGTCACTTGAGCCATAGCTAAAGTATGAGCGGCGCTAGATATGTTGGCCGCTTTTTGCATGGTAAGAATTTCAGACTCTTCCTTGATTAATCGCATTTCATGCAAAGACGCCTGCAGACTTTTTAGATTGTATTGAGAGAGTAGATTGGTAATTTTTGAATCTAGTGTGCAGGATTTTGCATCAAAGTAGATACAACTATCAGCAGTGATAAGTTGCGCCAATTTATCCTCTAATTGACCAATATCATAGGCATGATCAAGCTTAAGATTGCTCGGCGCTTGAGTTAGTCCTAGGCGCGTACCATCCCAAATTTCACGAGTTTCGTCTTTAGGACGTAAGAACATAGAATAACTTTCTTTACTAATAACAGCAATAGCTTCCGGCTCTTCAAATCCAGTTAAATAGAAAAAATCACTTTGTGGGCGGAAAGGGAAAGTGACATCTCCATTTCTAAATTGCTCGGGATTGGTCGATAGGATAAGTACGCAATTATCATCAAGCTGGCTTAGTAGCTCTTTTCTTCTATTTTGATGTATCATTATTTTTCGATTCTTTTAAGTAGCGCAAAGATACCATGAAACACGTTCGCTTGTACCAAAATGCCCCCTTGAAAATTAATGACAAAGTGATGCTTGATGAATATGCATCGCATCATTTAATTAAAGTTTTGCGTTTTCCTCAAGGCCAAGATATTACTTTATTTAATGGTGACGGTAATAATTATCAGGCAAGCGTATTAAGTACACAGAAGCAATGCGAAGTGCATATTAATAGTTGCAAGCCCAATCTAAGCGAGTCAAGCCTAAGCCTTACTTTGGCACAAGGCATTGCTAAGGGCGATAAGATGGATTTTTTGATACAAAAGGCTGTGGAGTTAGGCGTTAATCAAGTTATTCCTATTTTTACCGAGCATTGCGTTGTTAGATTAAAAGGTGAAAAGCTAAAAAAACGCATGCAGCATTGGCGCAAAATTATCATTGGCGCTTGTGAGCAATCAGGCAGATCAGTGGTTCCAGAGCTTGCTGAGCCGCTTGATTTAACAGCGCTAATGGGGTGTAATTTTGGCCATGTGTTTGTGCTACATCATCGAGCAGAAAAATCCTTATTAGAATTTGAAAAAATTAACAAGGCGGCAATAGTCATAGGTCCTGAAGGCGGTTTGAGCGATGAGGAAATTGCCTATACCATTCAACAAGGTGCCCAACCATTGCTACTCGGCTCCAGGGTGCTTAGAACAGAAACTGCATCATTAGCAGCGCTTGCTAATATGCAGTTATTATGGGGTAGTTAGTATCACTAGCGCTTTTTGAATCGGCTCGAGTACGTGTGCCAATTTTTTACGAATAGCCGATCCAGTTAAATTATGAGCTGAGATGACGCTAACCACTAGACGCTCATTAACGCCTGCTAATAACAATCTAGCGTTAAGCTTATCTTGCTCTTCAATAGAGATAATGTTTAGATTTTCAATTTGGGTATTAATCTTATCAATAGAGTCTTGAAGAGTTATTTGCTCATGAGTTAAGTATTGGCCTAATACTTCTAAAGCCCGATAAAGTACATATTCTTGATTAATCTTTTTAAGAATATGCGCAAGAGTTGTTAAGAAGATTTGAGATTGCTGATCATTAATAATTTGCAAATCAGGGTGTTGACATTCAAGTGGCTGAATATTAAGCTCATTAGGGAGGTTGCCCTGCATCCTTTCAACGAATCCCACTAAAAATGCTGTTTTTCTTTGACCTTGCTTCCAAAGTCTTTCCTTGTCTTTTTGATTAATTAACTCATTTTGTAAAACCAAGCTGGTTGTGTCAATAAGCTGCTCTGTATCATTTACAAAAGGCAGAAATTCTAGTAAATGCTGCGCAATTTCTTGGCCAGTTTCAGTGAAAGTAACAAATTCTTTAGTTAGTAAAAAACGACCAATTTCAGCCTGATTGTCTGTATTTGTAGCACACCACCAGGTAACTTTTAATAATTGATCGTCAAGATTGGTTGAATTAGCTACTGCTACAACTGCTTCAACCTCACCTAGCTTAAGTAAAGAGGTGAGATTTGAAGATGCTACTTGCCCCATTCGCGACCAGCGTTTTAAATAAGAGGGGTAGCCACCCATTGCGCCGAGAACCTGGGTGACTAAAAGTTTTTTAACCGCTTTAATATAGGCGTCGCTATCGCCACTAGGGCGTAATTCAATGGTCTGTTCTTTAAATTGTGCATTAAGACCAACGACCACTAATTTGTAAGTATCAATACGAATAGCAATTGAGGTGGCGATTAAAACGTTAAGTTTTAGGGTGTCTTCAGGCTCAAGCATTTAACAGTCTATTTAGTTGTGACAAAGAGTTAGAAGCAAGAGAATCTTTAAAGATAATCAATGAATTCTTACCGAGATTTATTATCACCAGGAATTGAGATTGATAGACGCAGTAAACACAAGGATATTGATGGATATTGCCGATTTTATCAGTCGAAGCGAGTGTTTTGTCGTTTAAGGAAAATGACAAAATGGCATTAGATTTTTTTAGAAAAATACTTAAATTTAAGAAATAAAAATGCATCATGAGGCCAATGCTTAAAGCCAAACTAACGTAGTCATTAAAGCTATAAAGCCAAACCACAATAAGAGCAAACAGGTGAACAAGTATTGAAATTTTTAAGTAAATTTTAGAAACCTGTAGTTTGAAAGTGGCGTATTCAGTCACTATCACTAAGCTCTGCTGCTAGTTGACTTGCCCGATCAAAGGCTGCACGCATAGCATGTGCAACGATCATATCAAAATCTTGATCCTGAAATGATTCGATAGCAGCCTGTGTAGTACCATTTGGAGAAGTGACATTAGCGCGTAAATCTCTAGGCGATTCATCGCTAACACTAGCCATCATGCTGGCACCTAAAGCGGTTTGAATGCTAAGCAATTGCGCAGTTTTTTCGTCTAATCCTAATGCAACGCCAGCTTTTGACATAGATTCAATCATTAAGAAAAAATAAGCAGGACCGCTGCCAGATAATGCAGTCACTGCATCTAGCATTACTTCATCTGTTACCCATAAGCTCTGACCCACGCTGTTAAGAATACTGGTGGCCAATTCTTTTTGAGCGCTACTCACACGCTCATTGGCAAACATCCCTGTAACGCCTTGATTTAACAAGGCTGGCGTATTAGGCATGGTTCGCACAATTGCACAATCTCCACCAAGCCAGCGATCAATGTCGTGAACACGCACACCTGCAGCAATTGAAATAATCAGTGTATTAGAATTTAACGCTTGTTTTAATAACTGACAAACACTAGAAAGCATTTGAGGCTTAACTGCCAGCACTATGACGTCGCAATGACGAACAAGCTCTGAATTATCCGTAAATACTTCAAGGTTAAATTCTTTCTTTCTTAGGGATAATAATGATTCATTAGTGTCGCTGATTTTAATATTTTCAGCAGAGAAATCGTTGTTGATTAATCCAGAAATAATGGCATAAGCCATATTTCCTGCGCCAATAAAACCAATTGTTGTGGAATTTTTCATTACAATGTTTTTTAAATTTAGTCTAAGGGCTATTCTACCAAATAATATAAAGGGGTATCAAAGTGAGTGTAAAAAAATTCAGTCCAAAACTAATTATGATTGATGTTGATGGCACCTTGGTGGATAGTGTTCCAGATTTAGCCTATTGTGTCGACGAAACTATGAAAGCTATTGGTAAAAAACCTTGGGGTGAAGCTCAAGTGCGCCATTGGGTTGGCAATGGTGTACCAAAATTGGTGGAAAGATCTTTAACGGGTGAGCTCGAAGGCACGCCTGACCAAGTTGAATACGACCAAGCTTATCCAATATTTTTAGAGTTGTATTCTCACAATACTTCGGTACGCTCATGTTTGTATGATGGCGTTAAAGAGGGGTTGGACTATATGAAAGCACAGGGATACACGCTAGGATGTGTAACCAATAAAGATGAACAGTTCACGTTGCCAATCTTGAAAGATCTAGGTATTTTTGATTATTTTGGTATTGTGGTATCGGGCGATACTTTGAGCAAGAAAAAGCCTGATCCGTTACCTTTATTGCATAGTGCTGAGTTTTTTGGCATTGAACCTCAACATTCATTAATGCTAGGTGACTCAGTAAGTGATGTTAAAGCGTCACGCGCCGCTGGTTTTGAAATTATCTGCATGTCATATGGCTACAATCATGGCAATGATATTCGAGATACTAATCCAGATTTAGTGATCGATTCTATGGCTGAACTTAAAGAATATTTATAAATATTTATATTTTTAGTGATTAAGATTTACTGAAAGTAAACAATACAGCCATAAATTAAAATTGAGTAAAATGTATTGTTATGAATACATTTGATCAAGCACACATTTGGCATCCTTATGCCAAAATCCCCAACGAAGTTAGCACGCATGTTGTTAAATCAGCTGAGGGCGTTTACCTTAATTTAGAAAATGATAAGCGAGTCGTTGACGGCATGAGTTCTTGGTGGAGTGCGATTCATGGCTACAATCACCCGACACTAAATCAGGCAATTACAACTCAGTTGGGCAAAATGTCACATGTAATGTTTGGCGGCCTAACTCATGACCCTGCCATTGCACTTGCTAAAACCTTAATTGAAATTACACCGGAAAATTTAACCAAAGTCTTTTTTACAGATTCAGGATCAGTTGCAGTAGAAGCAGCTCTTAAAATGGCATTGCAATATTGGCATAATAAAGGCCAGTCAGATAAGCACAAATTTGTCACTATTCGAGGGGGTTATCATGGCGACACCTTTGGTGCCATGAGTGTATGCGATCCTGATAATGGTATGCACCATTTATTCTCCAGCGTTTTACCAAAACATTATTTTGTTAAGAGCCCTTCAATGGAGCCAATGGATGATGCATTACAAGATTTAGAATCAACTTTAAAGCAACATTCCAGCTCGATAGCTGCCATGATTTTAGAGCCTGTTGTTCAAGGTGCAGGGGGTATGAGACTTTATAACCCTCAGTATTTAACTAAGGCTAAAGCGCTTTGTGAACAGCACGATGTTCTATTTATTCTAGACGAAATTGCCACCGGTTTTGGTAGAACGGGCGAGCTATTTGCGTTGGAATATGTTGAGGTGGAGCCCGATATCTTATGTCTTGGAAAAGCTTTAACAGGTGGCTATATGAGCCTTGCCGCTACTTTAACGACTGATAAAATCTCCCAAGGCGTTGGCACATTAATGCATGGACCCACTTTTATGGCCAATCCTTTGGCTTGCAGTGTTGCTAATGCCAGTATCGAGCTCTTACTAAGTTCAAACTGGCAAGATAATATCGCTGATATCGAGGCAGTTCTGCATAGTGAGTTATCCACATTGAGACAGCATGAAAAAGTAGCTGATGTGCGGATATTAGGCGCTATTGGCGTGGTAGAATTAACCGAAGAAATGGACATGGAAATTGTTCAAAATTTATTAATTGAAAATGGTGTTTGGCTTAGGCCTTATGGCAAGCTTCTGTACACCATGCCACCATTTATTATCAATAAGCAAGAGCTGTTACTTATCACTAAAGCGATTAAAGCCGTTATAGAAACATTATGAAAAAAATTATCTTATTATTAGGTATGCTGTCTATGTTTGCCCAAGCGAATAACTACGAAAAAGTTAGTGTTGAAGTTACTGCAGAAAAACTCAATGGCAATGCTTACTATATTCCAGGCCTATCTGGATCTGCCACTGAATATGAGGGCTTTATTTCTAATGCAGGCTTCATTGTTACTAGCGAAGGTGTGGTTGTACTAGATGCTCTAGGTACACCATCACTGGCGCAAGCAATGCTTGAAAAAATTCGACAAATTACCGACAAACCCATCAAAATAGTAATTGTCAGTCATTACCACGCTGATCATATTTATGGTCTTCAGGTTTTTAAAGAGCAAGGGGCTGAAATTTGGGCCCCTAAAGGTACTTGGGATTATCTTGATTCTGAGACAGCTCCTAACTTATTAGAATCTAGACGCACCTCTCTTTATCCTTGGGTTAATGATGAAACGCGCCTAATTAAGCCGGATCGGATTATCGATAAAGATACGAAATTTAGCCTAGGCGATCATCAGTTTTTGATCAGTTATTTTGGCAAGGTTCATTCAGAAGGCGATATGTCTTTATTAAGCTTGAATGATCAAACATTGTATAGCGGCGATATTATCTTTGAAGGGCGAATTCCTTTTGTGGGCGATGCTGATATTATTGCTTGGTCAAAAACGCTAGACCGTGTTCGAAATATTGAGATGGAATATTTTGTACCTGGTCACGGAACTGCATCAGACCAACCACAAGAAACCATGGATCTAACTTATCGATATTTGAATTTTTTATTGGATAAGCTTACTGCTGCTGTTGAAGATATGGCACCGTTTGACGAAACTTACCAGGCAATTGACTGGTCTGAATTTGAAGGTGAGCCAGCTTTTGAAGCGGCCAATCGAAAGAATGCCTACGCGGTTTATTTGTATTTAGAAAGAGTACTTTAATCAATCGGATCTACGTCTAAATACCAGCGTACTTTGTTTTTAAGCTTGATAGTGTCAACATGTTGGTTAAAAGTGGCCAGCATTCGGTGAAGTGCTGCTCTGTCGTTAGATTGAAGGTAAAGATTAAAGTAATAATAATCAGCCTTTTTTTCAATGGAGTTTGTAACTGGTCCCCAAATTTCTACACCATCCATATTGATGCTTTTTAATAGGCCAGCCACTTCACGCAAAAAATCTTCAGCATTCTGTTTATTTTTGGCATTTGCACATAATAATGCTTGATGAGAGAATGGCGGCATCATGGCGCTCTTGCGTTGTTTGAGTAGGCCACTGGCAAATTGTGTATAGCGATTTGACAATACATAGTGAAACATTGGATGATCAGGATAGCGTGTTTGAATAACCACCTCTCCTTGGTTACCAGTTCTGCCTGCTCGGCCTGAAACCTGAATAAGTAGTTGAGCCAAGTATTCGGTTGCGCGAAAATTAGTTGATAAAAATCCTCCATCAACATCTAGTATTCCCACCATCGCTAAATTAGAAAAATCATGTCCTTTAGCTAACATCTGTGTGCCGACAATAATACAAGGCTCACCGGAATTGATTTTTTCTAAATGTTCTGCAAGGGCCTTCTTGCGTCTTGTAGTATCCCGATCGATACGAATAATTGGCATTTCTGAGAAGTATGAGGACAAAGTTTCTTCCAGCCTTTCTGTGCCGTAACCGTAAACTTCTAAACTTTGCTCTCCACAGTCAGGACAAGACTGTTCTGGCATTTTTTCATCGCCACAATGATGGCATTTAAGTCGATTAACGTGTCGGTGGTAAATCATGCTGGCATTACAATGACTACATTCTGATTTCCAAGCGCACTCAGTACAGAAAAATACCGGCGCATAACCACGTCGATTAATAAACAGCATAACTTGCTTACCTTTGGATAAATGCTGTTGCATTTTTTCTATCAATAGTTTTGATAGTGCACTATGGCCATTCTCTGAATTGGAGCGCATATCGATCAAACTGACTTTAGGCATCATTACGCCACCAGCTCGATTGGCCAAAGTTAATCGAGTTAACTTATTATCCATGGCATTTTTTAAAGTTTCCAAAGCCGGTGTGGCGGTGCCCAATATCAGAGGAATATTCGTCTGTTTAGCACGTATAAAACTTAGATCTCTTGCTGAGTAACGAAAGCTTGATTGCTGTTTAAAAGATCCATCATGCTCTTCATCGATAATAATTAAGCCTAAATTTGGCATCGGTGCAAATATCGCACTTCGTGTACCCAGTACAACACCTGCCTCTGTGTTTTTAGCCATTAGGTAGGCATCTAATTTTTGCGTTTCATTGAGTTGCGAATGAATAGCCACTACACGTGTTTTTAAGCGCCGCTCAAAGCGAGAGATCATTTGAGGTGTTAAACCAATTTCAGGCACTAAAACCAATACCTGCTTACCTTGATTAAGCACTTCTTGAGTAATGCGCAAGTAAACTTCAGTTTTCCCACTACCAGTTACCCCATGAAGTAAAAAACCATGATAAGTGTCGCGCTTTTTAAGAATGGTATCAATGGCTAAACTTTGTTCTTGTGTAATCTCAAAATCAGGCTTGCTAGTTTTAACTGGTAGACCAATCATTTTTTTGATGATGGCCGGTTTTCCAATGCGCAGATTTTTAGGCATCGCTGCCAGTAGCACTTCACCGATTGGGTGATGATAATATTTTGCTGCCCAAAATAGAAAATCCAAAATTGGCTTATCCAGAATGGCCGTTTCATCTAGTACCATTTCTACCGATTTTAGTTTGTTGAAACTACTTTTATCTTTATTAGCGAGTGCAATGCCAATAACTTTTTTGGCGCCAAAAGGTACTTTAACACGCGCACCAACAGCTACCTCTTGATCACATTGATAATCAAAGGTTTTATGTAGCGGTACGGAAATAGCAACTTCAACGATTGGCATTGGCTAAAAAAATTATCAACGTAAAATAAATCATTTTATCAATTAAACTCTCAGTATGATTGTTATTCAAAATAGTATTGCTACCAAACTTAGTAACGAGGCAGAGTTCTGCCGTATTTTACAAAGCGTACTAATTCAGTTGGATAAAGGCGATAGCGAACTCCTGATTCGTTTTGTTGACCCGGCTGAAATTCAACAATTGAATAAAATTTATCGTCATCAAGACAAAACCACTAACGTCTTGTCCTTTCCTAGTGATCTACCAATTGAGATTGATGAGGAAATTTTGGGTGACGTGGTTATTTGTAATGAAATAGTTGCTAAAGAGGCGAAAATGCAACAAAAAACCTTTAATAATCATTTAATTCATATGGCCATTCATGGCACATTACACTTATTAGGGTTTGACCACATAGAAGGGTCTGAGGCCGAGAAAATGGAATCTCTTGAGGTAGAAATTTTGGAAAAATTCAATATTAACAACCCTTATATTTAGAAGGAGATCCTTAAAGCTCTTCAGTCTAGGGTCTATACAAAATATTTGGTAAGCGACCAAAGAAGATGGTTGAATATGTAAAAGACGGCATGTCAAAAGCTGATTTACTAGACAAACATAATCATGCAGTTAATGTGGTTGGTGATAATAACAATATCATTGGCAGTATTGATTTGAAGAAGGTCGCCTCAGCCATTGCTAGGCCAGCAATAGAGCAAACTACAGATACGACTTATAGATAGTTTACTGATATTTGAGTGTTGAAAAATTTACCAAATTTCACGAATGACTATGATTCAGCGTGTTGCATGCGTCCTAGCTGCTCCATGGCGCGTAATTCATCGTCAATATAATACATTTTAAGTGAATTTCTCTCCCAAGGCGGGATCCCAGCCTCTTGCAAGAGCTTTTTGAGTGATTGTGAGTGTTTTTTGCCCGGTAATTGAATGCGTTGACCTTCAGATCGATGGCGAATAGAAAAATTTGGCAAATTTTCAAATTCGGCATGAAATGGGCATTTTCCCAAATTTTCAGACTGATTATCATCTATAAAATACAATTGTGATTGATAGCGCCTGATTTTAAAACTCTCCCACTGAACCAGTGGATTTGCATCGGTTTTAGCACTAAGAAGGTCGATAATTTGACTCATAATCTTGTCACTAGGTGCTAAAAACTGTAAATCGTTCAAATGATAACGCAAGATATTCTTAATGCGATGAGTTTCAAGGCCGGTTAGTGTGTCAATTTGAATACGACCCTCTTGATTAATGATGCATCTTTGCTCAAGATCAATAACAGCCAATTCACGAGTTAGCTTTAGTGCTTCTGATTGGTGTTTTGCGCTTCTAGATAAGGTTTTTGCTAAATTTTTGTAAATTTTTGATAGATTTGGGATAATCTCTAAACGTAGAAAATTGCGCCTAAAATTGATGTTTTTGTTGCTATCGTCTTCAATCCAGTTGAGTTTGTGATCAGTGGCATAATCAATAACCTGTTGTTTTTCAATCCCCAACATGGGGCGATAGTGGATGCCCGATCCTAATGGTTTTTGTTGTGGCATTGAAGATAAACCTGCAACACCAGAGCCACGAAATAATTGCAAGAGTAAGGTTTCAGCCTGATCATTTTGATGGTGAGCAGTGCACAAAACCTCATCTGTATTTAAATCACAAGATAATGATAAATAGCGTTTTTTACGTGCATTTTCTTCTATATTAGACGATTTTTCTAGATTTAAATCAATATTTTTATAAGGTATGTTTAGGCTTTTGCACAGTTCTTGGCAAAAAGTATTCCAATTATCGCAGTGTTGAGATAGATGGTGATTGCAGTGAACAACTCTTAAATGTTTGGGAAAGTGAATATGTAAATAATGCAGCAAGACGATCGAGTCCATACCGCCACTTAGGCCCAGGACAATTTTTTTGCCCTCGAGAAAAGTATCTTTAGTCTTTAAATTGTCCAAACCCAAGTAGTTTTTCTTGTCTTGCAGATAATAAATCTTGTGTTGAGATTTTTTTGATGATGTTAAGTTCTTTGATTAATGCAGCTTTTAATAAAGATTGAGCTTTAGATGGATCACGATGAATGCCGCCTAGAGGTTCATCAATAATAATATCAATCAAGCCAGCTTTTTTAAGATGTGTTGAAGTAAGCTTTAAAGATTCAGCAGCAATATTAGCTTTACTAACGTCTTTATACAAAATAGACGCACAACCTTCTGGTGAGATAACGGAATAGATCGAGTATTGAAACATCATCATTGTATCTGCTACACCAATAGCTAACGCACCACCAGAACCACCTTCACCAATGACTACAGAAATGATAGGAGTGGCTAAGGTTGACATCTCGAACAAGTTTCTAGCAATTGCTTCACTTTGTCCACGCTCTTCGGCGCCAATCCCAGGATAAGCACCTGGAGTGTCAATGAATGTAATAACTGGTAGGTTGAATTTCTCAGCCATTTTCATTAGGCGTAGAGCTTTTCGATAGCCTTCAGGGCGAGGCATACCAAAATTATATTTTAGTTTTTCTTGGGTTGATCGACCTTTTTGCTGGCCAATAAACATCACAGGTTGGCCATCTAATTTTGCAATACCACCTACAATCGCATGATCATCGCCATAAGCGCGATCACCGTGTAACTCAGTAAACTCTTCAAACACTGTATTAATATAATCAAGCGTATACAGGCGTTTAGGGTGACGTGCTAGTTGAGAAATTTGCCAATCTGACAAAGAAGAAAATATCTTTTTAGTTAGTACGGTGCTTTTGGATTTTAAGGCGTCAGTTTCTTGTGTAATATCAGCTTTATTTTTAATATTACAAAGCGCTTCTATTTTGTCTTCCAATTCAGCAATTGGCTGTTCAAAATCAAGGTAATCTAAATTCATAAGGCGTTAAAATAAATATTTAAATAATGAAAGAATTATAGCAGATGGAACTATTAACACTACTATCTTTAACTGTCGCTACGTTTGTTTATGCCATCTCCCCAGGGCCAGGCATATTTGCAGTCTTGGCAACATCAACGCGCTATGGGCCTATTGCAGCATTATGGCTTTCTATAGGCCATGTTATTGGCGATATTTTATATGTTTCAATCGCTATGTTTGCACTGACAATCTTGGCTCAAACGATTGAACAAAGTATGGCTTATGTCAAGATTTTTGGCGCAGCATATTTACTTTATATTGGTTTTAAGCAATACCAATCAATGGGGGTTAGTTTCAAAGATGATAGCGCTAAAAAGTCAGTTATTCATTTACTTTTTTCTGGATTCTTGGTAGGTGGAACCAATCCAAAGACCATTGTTTATTATTTGTCTTTTTTACCAATTTTTATTGATCTGAATAATCTTACACTTGCCACGGAGTTGCAAGTCATAGTAATCGTTGGGCTAACGGTTTTGCTCGCACTTAGTATGGCAAATATTCTCGGGCTAAAGTTGAGAAAATCTATTGAAGATCCTGGCGTGGTTCAAAAGGTTAATAAAATAACAGGTATTACGATGATGTTAGTCGGTGTTTTTGTGGCATTATATTAAAAGCCATGACTTTACTTGATTTCGCCTCATTATTTTTAATTGCCTTTGTGTTTGTAATAACGCCAGGGCCCGGCACATTAGCGGTGTTTGCAAAGAGTATGTCTCAAGGGTTTATGCCAGCATTTTATTTGTCATTAGGAATGGTTCTAGGTGATTTGATGTATCTTTCAGTGGTACTTTTTTCACTGGATTTATTTGCCGAAGTTATTACACCATTAATGGATTATGTCAGGATTTTTGGCGGTCTATATCTGGTTTATTTGGGTTATGGTGCTTGGAATGCGCACAAAGTAAAACTAAGTTCAAAAGCTAGACACAAGACGAATGCTAAGGAATTTTTAACAGGACTGTTAATCAGTCTAACCAATCCTAAAGTTATGATTTTTTATATCGCCATTCTGCCGGCCTTTATTGATCTGTCTCAGGTTAGCTTATTCTATGCTTTAGAAATTTTAGCCACTGTTGGCGTGGGACTTATTGTTGGCATTAGCTCGATTAATATTACCGTTGGAAAGATTAAGCAAATTTTTGCCAAGCCAGGTATGGATGTGCGTATTAATAAAATCAGTGGCGTTATTATGATGTCTGTCGGTGTTTTATTGGGGTTATCATGACAACAGATCGAAAATTAGCTCTATGGATCGTTTTAGCTATGTTTTTTTGGGGCGCTTCATGGCCAATCGCTAATGTGCTGTCAGACTATATCAATGTGCATGAGTTTATTAGCTATCGCTACATCATAACTACTTTGTCTATGGTGCCTGTGCTTTGGTGGATGAAACTGAGTTTTAAGATTAACCTAAAACACTTTTTGGTTGCAAGTTTAGCAGCGATACTATTGATATATTATTCTAAGTATTATTTTTTAAGTACAAAGCATGGCGCCCCAGGTTTAGCGGGTGCGGTAGTAACAACCCTTATGCCAGTATTGGTGTATTTACTGATGATGTTTAGTAAGCAAAACAAAACCCAAGGTAAAGATTGGCTGGCTTTATTGCTAGGTATTTTAGGGGTCTTGGTAACCATGAATATCTGGCAATTTCAATTAAGTGAAATTTTGACTGGATCCAGTGTGTATTTAATAGCTGCTGCAACTTGCTGGGCATTAATGTCAATAGTAACCACCTTTGCTAAGACAGTTGCACCTGCTACGCTAAGCTTCTACATTTATTTAATGACTGCATTGCTCGATTTAACCTTCTTCTTCGAGCCAACACATGGATCGATTTTGGCTATGGATTATGTGTTTTGGGTTAGTATTTTGATTGTGACTATCGGCTCTACAACCTTTGCAACCACAGTTTATTTTATAGGTATTCAGAGATTAGGCTCCAAACAAACCAGTGTGTTTACTTTTTTAGTGCCTTTTATTGCTATTGGCTTGAGTGTGATATTTTTAAGCGAAACACTACAGTGGACAACTATTTTGGGTGCGATGATGACCATTGTTGCTTTAATGATCTTAAACAATATTAAATTTAACTTTTTAACGACAAAACATGAGAAATAAAATTTTCATAGAGTTGTTGGTCAAAAAATAGTGCTGTTATTTGTGCATTTTTTGATGACAAAAATAATCAATAATTTATCGTATTTTAGAAAAATGATGGCTAAATCTTTAAAAAACCCATTTATGAAATCAGACATAAATACAATCAATGTAATTTTTAACAAAAAAAGAGTGGAATAAATGGATGTAATTTATTGGTTAATACCTAGTATGATTTTTGTCGGAATTTTGCTTGTGATCCTTTTAATGATAGGGGTTAAAAGTGGACAGTTTGAGGATCTTGAAGGTGAAGGCCAGCGTATTTTGTTTGATGAAGATCAAGAGAAAGCACCGTCAAAAAAAAATACCAAATGAGGGGTTGACACATATTTATTTTCATAGAAAATTTACATTTAACAAACAATAAAAAAATAGGTAGCAATTATGGCTAAAAGTATTATTGATGGTTTATTTGGAAAATCTCCAATCAGCCCACTTCAGCAACACATGACTAGCGTGCATTTATGTATCGCCGAATTAAAAGGATTTATGGTTGCCATTCATGCTCAAGATTGGGATAAAGCTGAAAAAATTCAATCAAAAATTGGAGACAAAGAAGAAGAGGCTGATATTTTGAAGAAAAATCTGCGCTTAAGTCTACCATCTACTTTTATGATGCCTTTCTCTCGTAGAGACTTGCTTGATTTGCTTCTTATTCAAGACTCGATTGCCAACCGAACCAAAGATGTATCTGGCCTAATGATTAATCGAAAAATGACCTTACCTAATGAAATCTTTGAAGACATTATCGAATTAACTAATGTTTGTATTAAGACTTCAGCAACTGCTTTAAAAGCCGTCAATGAATTGGACGAGTTATTAGAGACAGCCTTTGGTAGGCGTGAACGTAAAGTTGTTGGTTCAATTATTAGTGATATTAATGAATTAGAAAGTGAATCTGACAAAATCCAACATATTATTCGAACCAAATTATTTCCGTTAGAGGCCGATTTACCTCCAGTTGATGTGATATTTTATTATCGCGCTGTTGAGTGGTTAGGTGAGTTAGCAGATTCTGCACAAAAAGTCGGATCTCGACTAGAAGTGCTTCTCGCTAAATAACTAATTAATAGAGGTATATTATGGAAATTATTGCAAATTACGGCGATATTTTATTAATTTTAGCTATTGTATTTGGTTTGTTTATGGCTTGGGGTGTCGGTGCAAACGATGTTGCTAACGCCATGGGTACTTCGGTAGGTTCGGGTGCGATTACTATTAAACAGGCTATTGTTATTGCGGTTATTTTTGAATTTGCTGGTGCTATTTTAGCGGGTGGCGAAGTAACAGCCACAATTCGTAAAGGAATTTTGGACGCTTCAATTTTTACTGACAGTCCTCATCTTTTAGTCTACGGCATGCTCGCTTCATTGCTAGCAGCAGGAACGTGGCTGATGATCGCTTCCAATCTTGGTTGGCCAGTGTCTACCACGCACTCAATTGTAGGTGCTATTGTAGGATTTGGAGCTGTTGGTGTTGGTGTTGATGCTGTTGCTTGGAGTAAGGTTGGTAATATTGCCATGAGTTGGATTGTATCCCCAATTTTGGCAGGCGCCATTGCCTTTATGCTGTTCAGAAGTTTGCAAAATTTAATCATCGATACTAAGCGCCCGTTTGAGAATGCTAAAAAATATGTGCCGTTTTATATGTTTTTAGTGGGCTTTGTTATTTCCCTTGTTACTATTTTTAAAGGCTTGAAGCATGTTGGCTTAACTTATGACTTATCGACCAGTTACATGTTGGCGTTTGGTTTTGGACTGTTGGTTATGTTGGTCGGCACGCTTATTATTAGGCGTATTCATATTGATCCTAATGAAAATCATGACTTTCACTTTACCTCTATGGAAAGAATTTTCAGTGTACTAATGATTATTACTGCAGCGGCGATGGCGTTTGCTCATGGATCAAATGATGTTGCTAATGCTATTGGTCCATTAGCAGCGATTTATAGTGTTATTGAAAGTGGCGGACTAATTGGTTCGAAAAGTGCCTTACCTATTTGGGTGTTGCTAGTTGGTGGTGGTGGTATCGTGTTTGGTCTAGTGACTTATGGCCATAAGGTTATTGCCACAGTGGGGACAGGTATTACTCAGTTAACCCCTTCAAGAGGTTTTGCTGCAACTTTAGCGGCAGCTGCCACTGTTGTAATTGCATCTGGTACTGGTCTTCCAGTATCAACCACCCAAGTGTTAGTGGGCGCAGTTTTAGGTGTTGGTCTAGCAAGAGGTTTGGCTGCATTGAATAGGCGCATGATAAACAAAATTTTTCTTTCATGGTTGATCACATTGCCAGCTGGCGCAATGATGTCAATCGTATTTTTCTTTATGCTTAAGGGCATTTTCGGAGCTTAAAAAAAATGACATTAGATGAAATTCAAGCAAAACTAGAAGCAGGCGTTCAGGACTCAACCGTCACCATGCAAGGTGACGGTTGTAATTGTTCTACAGTTGTGGTGTCAAATGTTTTTGAGGGTATGTCGTTGCTAGCTCGTCAGAAAATGGTGCTGGCAACCGTTCGTTCAGAAATTGATTCTGGTGAATTACATGCATTAACCATTAAAGCAAGAACACCTGAAGAAATGAGTTAATAGCTATTCGTCTTCATGTTTCGCTGATATATAAACATTTTCATCAAAGTCAATTGTTGTTGTGATATTAATCGGTCGACAGCAAACTGAACAGTCCTCAATATAACTTTGATCAGTCTCAGAACAATCGACCTCTATATCGATAAACTCCCCACAATAAGGGCACATAATTGAATGATCTTGTAGCTCAATCATCAATAGTTCGATCTTTTAGATCTTTAGTGATGGCTTTTTTAAGGTCACTTGAGTAGTTAACCCATCCAGTTATTTCGTCGCTATGACGCTTACAGCCTACACAATATCTGTCTTTGTTGTATTTGCAAATTCCAATACAAGGGCTTTTAATAGCTTGGTAATTATTCATACGAAGTATTATAGATTGCTCTTACAAGGTAAATGTAAAATAGGCTTCTTTATTCTTATTTGAAATTATTATGGGTTTTACAAAATTAGGCTTATCAGACTCGATCTTAGAAGCAGTTAAAAATCAAGGCTACGATACTCCATCCCCCATTCAAGAAAAATCTATTCCTCTGATTTTAGAAGGTAAAGATGTCATGGCAGCGGCACAAACAGGCACAGGAAAAACGGCCGGATTTACGCTACCAATTTTGCAGATTTTATCAAAAGGTGAACTCACCAAGTCAAATCAGGTTCGCGCTCTAATACTGACACCAACTCGTGAACTTGCAGCCCAAGTTCAAGAAAGTGTTAGAACCTATGGTAAACACTTGCCACTAAAATCAGCGGTAGTTTTTGGCGGTGTTAAGATTAATCCACAAATGCAAAAACTACGTGGCGGTGTTGATATTTTGGTTGCAACACCAGGTAGATTATTGGACCTTCATTCCCAAAATGCAGTTAAGTTTGATGAGCTTGAAATTATTATATTTGACGAAGCTGACAGAATGCTAGACATGGGATTTTTGCCAGATATTAAGAGAATTTTAAAAACTCTACCACCTAAAAGACAGACATTAATGTTCTCAGCTACGTTCTCTGATGATATTAGAAAACTGGCAAAATCTTTAGTTAGCAATCCCGTTGAAATCTCTGTTACACCGCGTAATTCAGCCGTTAAATCTGTAAAACAATGGATTCATCCTGTTGATAAATCAAGAAAACAAGAATTACTAACGCAACTTATTAAAGACCATGGTTGGTATCAAGTATTAGTATTTAGTCGAACTAAGCATGGTGCTAATCGTATTGCGACGCAGCTTGGAAAGAAAGGTATTACTGCAGCGGCAATTCATGGCAACAAGTCTCAAGCTGCTCGTACTAGGGCGTTGGCAGATTTTAAAGCTGGCAAGGTAAACGTCTTAGTAGCAACTGATATTGCTGCACGCGGTATTGATATTGTTGAACTGCCTCATGTGGTTAATTTTGACATGCCACATGTGCCTGAAGACTATGTACATCGTATTGGTAGAACAGGACGTGCTGGCTCAAAAGGTGAGGCGATATCACTTGTGAGTGCTGATGAAGTTAAGCAATTATTTGATATTGAGCGCCTTACACAAAAGAAATTAGATCGCATTATGGTGGATGATTTTGTTCCAGATCATAATTTACCTGAATCACTCAAAAATCAGCCAGCACCTAAAAATAAAAAACCTAAAAAGGATGGCGCTAGAAACAAGCCAAGATATGGCAAAAACAGTAATTCTAAAGATAAAAAAGACAATAAGAAGAAAAGCTTTTGGGATTCAAAGCCTAAGAGAAAAGTCTCAAAGTAGAGTGTATTGATGAGTTGGTGGACAACAGTTTTAGGCGGTGCATTTGGCTTTATGCTTGGTGGACCTCTAGGTGCGATGCTTGGCGCGGCATTTGCGGGCAATTTCTCTAAAGGGAAGTCTAGTTTTGGTGGATTTGATAAAGATCATCATCTGGGCGATCAGCAGCGTGTTCAAGCAGCATTTTTCAGCAGTTTATTTTCAGTGATGGGCTATATTGCCAAAGTGGATGGCAAAGTATCAAAAGAAGAGATTCTCTTAGCTCAGCAAGTAATGCAGCATATGCAATTAGCAGATGATATGCAGAAAGTTGCAAAAGAATTGTTTAACCAAGGTAAGCATAAAGACTTTAATCTAGATGAGGTGCTTGAACAGTTCCGTGTCGAAAGCCATAGACGTACCCATCTGGTGCGTATGTTTTTAGAGATTCAAATCCAGGCCACTTATGCGGATGGCGTACTCGATGATAAAGAACATGACGCACTTAAATACATTGCACAAAAACTACATTTCCCCCTGCATGAGTTAGAAAATCTAATTCAACAATTTAACGCCACCAAAGGTCATACAAGCCAACTAACAGTCGATGATGCTTATGTAGTGCTTGGTGCAGATAAGAATCTTACTGACAAAGAATTAAAACGAGTTTATCGTCGATTATTAGCACAACATCATCCAGACAAGTTAGTGGCTAAAGGGTTGCCAGAAGAGATGATGAAAATTGCCAAAGAAAAAACACAAGGCATTATTAGTGCCTATGAGCTTATTAAAAAACAACGTGGTATGCACTAATCTAGTTAAAAACAATGGAAAAAATATGAAAATTAAACCAATCACATTCTTAATTGCATTTGCAGCTTCTGTATCTTCTCAAGCAGGAATTTGGGAAAAAATGACAACGATGGGCGCTACAACTATTAAGCCGTCGTCTGAGTATTTGATCGAAACTGCTGGTTGGAATATTCGTGTTTACGAGTGGATCCCGGCGGATAACCCGAATACTCGCTGTATGTTTGCAGCAGGCTCAGAAAAGGGTGGTGTGGCTTGTTACTCAATCAACGATTAAACTGATGTTTGAATTATTTATCCTTGGATTTATAATTGCGATTGTTGTTTATTTGATTAGAGGTAAAGTTTAATTATTTCAGTTCGATTAGTATTTCATTTCGACGTAAAAATGGCAATGTCCATGGTGGGTTGTAAAACGCATAAATAGGGCTATTCTGAGTTTGTAGCCCGTTATCTAATATGTATTGCGTTAATTTTAATTCATGTTGCTGGATGTTATCCACAGAGGATAAGCCCGAAAATTTAATGACAACGAATTTCTGTTGATCAATTTTTTTAATTTTAACCGCAGGGTTTTCTGGTTTTGGTAAGGTATCTAATGAATGCTCAGCCGGCATTATAAATCGAACAATCCATCCATTTTCTGACTTTTGCTGAGTGACTGGTGCAGTCATGCTAATTTTCGTTTGTTGCTGGTTATTGCCAAAAATATAATCAGCAATTAATTTAAACCCTTCATTAATAGATAATTTTCTAGTATTTTTAACAACAACTTCCGAAACAATTAATGCACTATATTGCCTAATTTCGATAGGTGATTTTTGCTCAATAACATCATATTTTGGCTGCTCTACATCACTCATAATCACTCCGGATAACATAAATATAATTAGCAAAATACCACTAACACTTGTTAATATTTTTATTAACTGTTTTTTCATATTTTGTTAATTCATGTTGCAATATTTAATTCGTTTAAATCGCCAATTCGCAAATTTTTTATATGAAAATCGCAATATAGGCCTTATTACTGGCAAAGAGGTGATAATCGCCAATATCCTAAACTTAGGTAATTTAGACCAGATTAAAATGAATGCATCCAAGCCTAAAGATAGTTCATTTTTAGAATTTTTAACATGTAATACTTTTAATGCCTCTGCTAGTGAAAAATTTTCTTTAGATAAATCAAGGCCTGATTCAGTGACATCTACCCATTCAAAAACATCCTTTGGGGCAATATTTTTGTAATGATTAATTTCTTTTGAGCAAATACTACATTTGCCATCATAAAATACTTTAATCATCAGTTACAACTCTTTCATAATTGATCTGACGGTATCAATATCTTTGTCCCCTCTACCCGACAGATTTACAATGATATTTTTATCTTGACCTAACTCTTTAGCAAGTTTGATTGCATAAGCAACAGCATGCGAAGATTCTAATGCTGGCAAGATACCCTCTACTTTCGTTAAAGTATGAAATGCAGCTAGCGCCTCATCATCAGTAATTGATGCATATGTAGCTCTACCAGAATCTTTTAAATAAGCATGCTCTGGACCAACACCTGGGTAGTCTAATCCAGCAGAAATTGAATGTGTGGATCCAATTTGCCCTTTATCATCACAAACTACATAGGTACGATTTCCATGAAGAACGCCAGGTCTTCCCTTATTTAAAGGCGCTGAATGTTGATCAGTATCCAATCCGAAGCCCGACGCTTCAACACCATAAATACCAACCGAAGTGTCGTCGATAAATTCATGAAAAAGTCCTATTGCATTTGACCCTCCACCTACGCAAGCCACTAAGGCATCAGGCAAGCCACCGACTTGATCATTAAACTGCGCTTTAGCCTCTTTTCCAATAACAGACTGAAAGTCTCTTACCATCATTGGGTAGGGATGAGGACCAGCAACAGTGCCGATAATATAGAATGTGTCATCAACATTGGTTACCCAGTCACGCATCGCCTCATTAAGTGCATCTTTAAGTGTTTTTGAACCTGATGTAACAGGAATAACAGTTGCACCCAAGAGTTTCATGCGAAAAACGTTTAGTGCCTGGCGAGCGATATCAACTTCACCCATGTAAACCACACACTCTATACCTAGGCGTGCTGCGACAGTGGCTGTTGCGACTCCATGTTGCCCTGCGCCTGTTTCAGCAATAATACGAGTTTTACCCATTCGCTTAGCAAGTAATGCTTGGCCAATAGCGTTGTTTATTTTATGAGCACCAGTATGGTTTAAATCTTCACGTTTAAGATAAATCTGTGCGCCACCAACTTTTTGACTTAAATTTTTAGCATGATAAAGTGGTGTAGAGCGACCAACATAGTGCTTTAAATCATCATCAAATTCAGCTTGAAACTCTGAATCTTTAAGTGCTTCAGCATAATTATGCGCTAAAGACTGCAGTGGCTCAAATAACGTTTCTGCTGAAAAATTTCCACCATAGTCACCAAAGTGACCTTTTGTATCTGGTAAATTGTAAGACTTAGACATTATTGGCGCCCTCCTTGAGAATAAACAGCTGCTTTGATTAATAATTCAGCAATTTCACTACGAGCACCAAGGTAACCCGAAACTGTAATATCAACATCAGGGTTGTTCTTTTGACCGATTGCAATCTCTTCAGGAATATCTTCCGTCACATGTCTTCCAGCCGATAGAAAATAAGGTACTACAGTAATATGAGTAGCGCCACATTTCACGCAATCATCTATTGCACCAGGTATAGATGGCTCTGCTAATTCTAAAAAACCATGTTTAACTAAATCAAACTTTCCATCAGTGAGTCGTTGCATTTGTAAAGCCAACTGCTTAACCTCTGTATTTGAAGATTCTTTTCTGCTTCCGTGAGCAACTAATAATAATGCATTCATTGTAAATTCTCCTGTGTCATTTCATTGATATAATCTTCTTATATCTTTGTTTAGCCGCATAAGCCGAGTCTGAGATCGAAACAATTGGCGTGGTTAGTATGTTTTGTTTTGGTAAATATTTATTGATATAATCACCCTTTTTATCATATTTTTGCGTTTGTATTGTCGGGTTAAATATACGGCTAAATTGTGCCGAATAGGGTGCTGTTCCAGCTACCCATTGCCACCCCATAGAATTAAGAGCAAGGTCAGCATCAACTAAGCTATCCCAAAACCATGTAGCACCTTTGAGCCAGTGTATACCTAGGTTTTTGGTTAGAAATGAAGCGACAATCATTCTTGATCTATTGTGCATCCAGCCTTCTTCACGAAGTTGCTGCATTGCTGAATCAATGATTGGAATTCCAGTTTTCGAAGTCTTCCAGAGTTCAAACAATATATCATCACCATTCCATAAAACATCACTGTCACAATAGCTATAGGCTGATTTAAAGTAAGTATCAGAATTATGAAATAAAGTATATTTTGCAAACTCCCTCCATGCCATCTGTTTAATAAATGTATGAATGCTTAATTCACATGACTCATGAGCACTATAAAGTTCTTGGGTAAGCCTCTGATACAAGGCAGCTGTAGAAATTTCTCCAAAATTAATAGCTGCAGAGATTTTAGCTGTTGCATCATCAGACATAAAATCTCTATGGTCTTTATATTTAAAGAGATTAGTTTGAATAAATTTATCCACATTATCTAATGAGTTGCGCTCACCAGGTTGCCAGTATTTATCAAATTTCTTATACCAATCCTTTTCAGGTAGTAATTTTAAATCTAATACATTAGTATTTTTTTCACCCGAATTAAAGTATTTTTTTAAAGGGATATTACATTGTTGACTTTCTAATATTTCTTGGCCCACAAACTGCTCAAACTTATTCCAGAAGGGGGTGTACACTTTATAGTAGCCACCATCATTGGTCTTAATTTGTTCTGGGCTTATAATTGTATCTCTGCCAATATAACTTAATTGGCAGTTTTTTGGTAATCGCTTGTTAACTTCTTGATCAATCTTAAGTTGAATAGGGTTATTGGACTCAGTGCAAAATATACGTTGAATTTTATCTTGGTCTATTTTTTTCTTGAAAAATTCGGCCGTATCTTCTCGATAAAAGTTTAAAGTAATGCCAATTTCTAATAAGTCCTTTTCTAAAGAAATGAGACTCTTATGAAGATACCATTGTGCGGCTTCTCCAATATACCAATCCGTATCTTTTGGAATAATATAAACAGCTTCTAAATTAGATGAACAGTCAATGGCTTTTTTCAGAGTGATATTATTCTGAATGCGCAAATCATTTCTAAACCAGATTAAATTATTCATGATATTGATGCCGCATTTGTTGTCGAAAAATATTAACAGCTACCGCGCTATTATTGCCTAGAAATTTAACCCCTAAAGGCTCTAAGGTGGATCGGATTATTCGATCAACAACAGTAAAGTTCTCTAAAGTAGAATGAGCTTTTTGGCTGTCTTCATTAATCGCCCCTACAGTAGCTATAGTCTCACCAAATAAGAAAACAGGAATATTAAGACTTTTAATTGATTGACTAAAATCATCTAATTGCTCAATCAAATGCTGATTTGGCATAATAAATAAAGCCTTTGCGGCAGACTTTTCTACTACTGAGGCGATGTTATTTAGTGGCAGAAGGCTTCCAAAAAACATCGCCTGATAACCCTGTGAGATAATCATATTACTCACTAACATTAATTCCGTCTCATGCTCTGGAGGGCCAGAGAATATGATTTTTTTAGCATTATGAGAAAGGCAGTTATCATGATGAAATCTTGAAGAAAATCGGACTTGCAGCCATTTATTAAAAAATCCTGACTCTGCGATTAATAAATCATTTTGTCGATAGTATTCAAGCAACGGTCTTATAAATTTTTCAGACACTATTTCGATTGGATACAATGAACTAATCTCATTAAATACAGAATCAACACGCGCGTAACTATAATCAGATACCGCTGTTTTGATATCATGAATTGGTGCTTGCCAAATATTCTTTGTATCTTCTAATAAACTAGCATTTGAAGCAGATTGAATGATTTTTTTAATACTAGTAAATCCATGACCATCATTTATCAGCTGCTTGATTCTCTCCACAATATCAACATCTTCTTTGGTATATAGCCGATGTCCTTTTGGTGTTCTTGCGGGTTTTAATAAGCCATAGCGCCTTTCCCAGGCTCTTAATGTCGATGCATTTACTCCAGTAATGGAGCCCAATTCTCTAATTGGGAATAGTTGATTATTTTTCATAGTAAGACTAATTATACAATAAATTTATTTTTGTATAAGTATTTGTCGAGGTTGTTGTATATAATTTAAATTATGGAAAATTTCGACAACAATAAAACTAAGCCAAATATAGGAATTAGCGCCTGTTTAATGGGACATAAAGTTCGCTTTGATGGCAGCCATAAAAACAATAAATTTGTTAATGAAGTGGCTAACCATTATTTTAATCCTGTTACTGTTTGCCCTGAAGTGGGTTCCGGAATGGGCACACCTAGACCACCAATACATTTGTACAATTCTAATCAAGGAATTCTCTTAGTAGATAGGGATGATCATGCTATTGATTATAGTGAACCTATGCATGAATTTGCACAGCAGGAGTCTTTACTATTAGCCGATCAGTTGAATGGCTTTATCTTTAAAAGTAAATCACCTAGCTGTGGCATTGAAAGGGTGCCGATCTATCAAGATGGCAATAAAATGCCAGATTACAGTGGCATTGGAGCATTCACTCAAATTTTTACACAAGTTAATCCAAATATTCCAATCGAAGATGAAGGTCGACTGAATGATAGTAAGATTAAAGAGAATTTTTTAGAGCGGGTATACGCACATTATCGTTTTTCCATGACTGAAAATACCATTAGTGACTTGCTAGACTTTCATGCATCTTATAAATACTCTATTATGGCAAGAGGGTCTCAATATCCCTCCATATTAGGAAGAATCGCTGCTAGTGCTCGCCATGATAATATAGAAGAAATTCGAGATGTATATTTCAAAGAGTTTATGCAAATAATGAAGATTCAAGCTTCAAGAAGCAAGCATATTAATACCATGCAACATATAATGGGATACTTTAAAAATGAATTAGATGCTGATTCAAAACAAGAGTTGTTATCTGTTTTTGATTCCTATAAAAATTATGAAGTGCCACTATCAACACCTATGGCACTTTTAAACTTATTTCAAAGAAGGTATAAAAATAATTATTTATCAACTCAATATTATCTTAACCCTTATCCTAAAGAGTTGGCGCTTAGAGCCAACATTTAGTTAGGAGAATTATGTATAAATGTACGACACGTTATGAGCCTATTGGACAGGACAAAATTGGAGTTTTGGTTACTAACTTAGGCACGCCAGATGCCCCAACTAAATCCGGGCTTAAAATCTATTTGAAAGAATTCTTATCAGACACAAGAGTAGTTGAGCCACCTCCAGCTAGATGGATTTGGAAGATGATATTAAATTTCATTATTCTTAATTTTAGACCTAGACTATCCGCCAAATCGTATCAGTCAGTTTGGGGCGCTTTCGGTAGTGGTTCGCCATTATTTGATATTTCTAAACAGCAGGAAGAGTCACTCCAGATACAATTTGACAAAATTCATCCAGGCAAGTATCAAGTAGAACTAGGTATGCGTTATGGCAATCCTTCGATCAAATCTGCATTGAGAATTTTAGAAAAAGCAGAATGCGATAAAATTATTGTACTACCTTTATATCCTCAGTATGCGTCAGCAACTACAGGATCAACTTTTGATGCAGTTGCCGATGAAATAAAAACTTGGAGAAGGGTTCCTGAGATGCGATTTGTTAATCATTATTTTAATGATGAGCGCTACATTAGCGCATTAGCAAACAGCGTAAAAGACTTTCAAAAGGAAAGCGAAAAGCCCGATTTATTATTAATGTCCTATCATGGGATACCAAGAAGATATTTTAATAATGGAGATAGCTATCCATGTCATTGTTGTCAAACAACTTATCTATTAGCCAAAAAGCTAGAGATGGAGCCAGATACATACAAAATGACGTATCAATCTCGTTTTGGTAGAGAAGAGTGGATGAAAGACTATACCGATGAGACCCTTAAAGGGTTACCAGGCAAGGGTGTTAAAAATATTCAGGTTATTTGTCCAGGGTTTTCTGCTGATTGTCTTGAAACTATTGAAGAGATCGAAGAGGAAAATAAAGAATATTTTATGCAGGCTGGTGGTGAAAAATATCAATACATTCCTGCATTGAATAACCGACAAGACCATATTGATTGCTTATATGGTATCGTTGAAGACAAAACCCAAGACTGGTTAAAGCAGTGAACATCTTAATTTTAGGAGGTACTGGCCTTGTCGGTCAGGCACTTCATGAAACCTTACAAGATGATCATCAAGTACAAGCTTTTGGAAGAG
>CALBNC010000028.1 GCA_937896195.1 uncultured Gammaproteobacteria bacterium | reverse complement strand
CCTCAAGTATCAACGAACTCCAAATTGGCACCAGCACCTCGCACAATACCACCGTGCTCGGCACACTTAGCGTACAAACCCCAACAAGCGATAATCACGCCACCACCAAAGCTTACGTAGATACAGCAACGAATGCCAATACCAGCAACATCACAACAAACACTAGTAATATTTCTAGCAACGCCTCCAACATTTCTTCAAATACCAGTAGCGCCTCAACTAACACCAGCGGCATTGCAAGCAATGCTGCAAATATAACAACTAATACAAATTCTATTAATACCAATACTGGCAATATTTCTACAAATACAAACTCCATTGGCAATCTCAATACCATGATTCGTCAGGATAACAACACAATTCATATTGGTCAAAATTCAGTCGTATTTGAAGATAACGGCAATCAGGATACGATGTACTCTAGTAGTGATCAGCTAAATATTGGCAGGATTGGGCATAACACTTCTGTTATCGGAACTTTGAGCGTACCTGATCCAATTGCGCCAATGCATGCCACCAGCAAACGTTATGTAGATTCTGGTCTGGCGCAAGCTTTTGCGGCGGCAGCATTGCCACAAGCCATGAATGGTGAATCAAATATCTCTATTGCCATGGGACAACACAACAATGAAAAAGCCATTGCTTTAGGATTATCCCATCATGACAACGAAAACAAGATTATTTATAGATTTATTGGCTCTCGCTCTAACAACTCTTTAAGCTCAGCAGCATCAATTGGCTGGAGTTTTTAATTAAAATTAAAAACTCCAGCCAAAACAAAAACTCGCTAAAATAGTTCATAATTATTCATAATACTAACAAAAAAAATGCAGCAAAATCTACCAGAGCAGAATTACTACCAAGAAGATGAAATTGATCTTAAACAACTATTTAGATCATTGGCTGATCGCAAGTGGTTTATTTTTGGCTTTACCAGCTTGATAACCGTGCTTGCGATTGCTTACGCCCTATCTATTGCACCTACTTACAAAGCCACCACATCATTTTTATCGCCCAATGAATCATCGGTTATTCAATTAAATAGGATCAAGCTCACGAGTGAAACGAGTGAAACGAGTGAAACGAGTGAAACGAGTGAAACGAGTGAAACGATTTATCGTAAATTTTTAAACAAGGTTATGTCGAGTCAATTTCAAAGAAAAATTTTTGACGAAAATGACTACCTGTCCAAGCTTAATCCTGACAACAAACCGATTAAAAATTTGGAAGACTTTTTTGCTGAATTTTCTAAAAATATCAACTTAGAAACCAACAAAATCCAAAAAAATGTTGAACAACTAAATTATGAAAAACCGGTCAATATTTCAATCGAGGGTAATGATGCTACTGTTATTGCTAGTTTTTTAAATGATTTAACTAGCTCAGCTGATACACAAACTGTGAATGAATTTTTAACCATTATTCAGCAAAAAATTGACATTCGTTTAGATGAAATAAGCAAACAAAGAGGTCTACTACTCTCAAAAGCAAAGCAAGATAGGTTTTCAAAAATAGCTCAAATTCAAGAAGAAGACTTACAAAAAACTAATGAAATTAATGATCAAATTGGAAGGTTAAGGATTAAAGCTAAAAAAGATAAGCTTAATAATATTCAAATTTTGACTGACTCATCTATGATTGCAAAATCATTAGGAATTACAGAAAATAATTTTAAGAAAATTGGAAATGATAGTGAAAGCGTATCAACGCTAACTGTTGCCATTGGAGATAACCAAAAATTACCTCAATGGTATTTATATGGTGAAAAGGCAATTTTACAAGAAATTGGTATTTTGAAAAATCGAGAAAATGATGATGCGTATACACCTGAAATTGTAAACCTGCAAAATAAATTAAGCGCCATTAAATCAAACCAAGTATTAAAAACACTTAAATCAAGAAAAGATGACAGTCCATTTATCGCTGAAATTAACAAGCTTGATATTGAAGCCATTAAGCTAAAATCATTTACATTAAATCCTGTTGGTATTAATGCCATGCAGATTAATCAGCGTGCTTATCCACCAGAAGCATCAATCAAACCGAAGAAAAGATTGATTGTAGCAGTGGCATTTATTGCTGGATTTATTCTTTCCATTTTCTTAGTGTTTATTATGAATGCGT
>CALBNC010000027.1 GCA_937896195.1 uncultured Gammaproteobacteria bacterium | reverse complement strand
GCTAAAGATTTGGTAAAGCCCATGATGCCAGCTTTGGCAGCAGCGTAATTAGTTTGTCCTGCGTTACCCATAGCACCCACAACCGAAGCAATGGAGATAATGCGACCGGCACGTTTTTTCATCATGCCGCGCAGTACCGCTTTTGACATTTTGTAAACAGAAGCCAGATTGGTGTTCATAATATCATCCCATTCATCATCTTTCATGCGCATCAGAAGATTGTCACGCGTGATTCCAGCGTTATTAACTAAGATGTCAACAGCACCATAGGTGTCTGTGATATTTTTCATTACATCAGCAATTTGATCATTATCCGTAACGTTTAGTGCCATACCTTGGCCAGCAATTTTTTGAGCTTTTAAGGTATCGCTAATAGCATCAGCACCCTTGTCGCTTGTGGCTGTACCGATAACAGTAGCGCCCGCATTACCCAATGAAAGTGCAATGGCTTGGCCAATGCCGCGGCTTGCGCCCGTGACTAATACAATTTTTCCTTCTAAATTACTCATGTGTTATCTCCTCTAAAGTGATTGCAACGCTAGCCGAATCTAATACAGCATTAGCGCTTAATGATTTGTTAATTCTACGTGTTAGTCCAGCTAGTACTTTTCCAGGTCCGGCTTCGATGAGTTTTTCTGCGCCCATATCTGCCATGGCTTGCACGGTTCCTGTCCATAGTACGGGTTTATGCAATTGTGCAACGAGCTTGGCTTTTATGTCATTAGTATCTACGGCTTTAGCGCCATCAACATTATGCAAAACATCAATATTGCCCATTTTAAAATCAAGCGCATCAACGGCTATTTTGAACTTTTCAGCTGCATCATCCATCAGCGAACAATGTGACGGAACACTCACTGGCAAAATTACAGCGCGCTTTGCACCTGCAGCTTTCATCGCTTCGCAAGTGGCGTCGACTGCCGGCTTGTTGCCAGCAATCACCACCTGTCCATTTGAGTTAAAGTTTACAGCCTGAACAATACCTTCACCAGAATAATCAGCACATACCTTAACCACTACTTCATCCTCAAGCCCTAAAATAGCCGCCATAGCACCCACACCAGCAGGAACAGCTGATTGCATAAGCTCAGCGCGCGTACGTACTAATTTAATACCGTCACTAAAGCCAAGCGAGCCTGAAGCCACCAAAGCCGTATACTCACCTAAAGAGTGGCCTGCCATACAAATTGGCGATAGCTCTGTTTCACTACTTAAAATCCTATAAGTAGCATAACCCGCAGCCAACATGGCGGGTTGTGTATTCTGTGTTTGATTAAGTCCTTCTTGATCTTCTTGAGTAAGCTTCCAAAGATCAAAGCCTAGTGCATCACTTGCCTCGGTAAAGGTATCTTTTACAACAGAAAAATGATCGGCAAGCTCTGATAGCATACCAAGTGATTGTGAACCTTGGCCCGGAAATATAATGGCGTATTTCATAATAAATTTAATAAACGAAATAGCCTTATTTTAGTTAATAAAAAAGCGCCTGTAAGGCGCTTTTTGAGATAAATCTTAAGTGATGCTTATGCAGTTTCGATTGAAACTGTTTGACGCATGAATTTACCTTTCTTAGCAAAAACTACTTTACCACCTGCTGTTGCAAATAATGTGTCGTCTTTACCTTTACGAACGTTAGTACCTGGGTGAACTTTAGTGCCTCTTTGACGAACTAAAATGTTGCCCGCTAATACTACTTGGCCACCAAATCTTTTAACACCTAGGCGTTTTGACTGGGAGTCTCTTCCGTTATTAGTACTACCACCTGCTTTCTTATGTGCCATGGGTTATTCTCCTATGCCTTAATCTTTATAATTTCTATTTCTGTGTACAATTGTCTATGACCTTGTTGCTTCATAGAGTGCTTACGACGACGGAATTTTAAGATATGAACCTTCTTTCCTTTGCCTTGTGAAATAACTTTTGCTTCGACTGTTGCTTTAGCAACCAAAGGTGCACCAACTTGAATGTTGTCACCGTCAGCAACCATAAGAACTTCGTCAAAAGTAATTGTTTTACCTGGTTCAACTTCTAATTTTTCAACCTTTAAAGTTGTTCCCTCTGCCACTCGAAACTGCTGACCACCTGTTTTAATAACTGCGTACATAATAAAATCCAAAATGTGAATTCGTAAAAAGGGGCAATTATACGCCAACGAGCGCATTTATGAAAGGGAGTTTTAAGTATAATTTGTATTTTTATTTACATAGATGAGCGAACAATGATTATTTTTGAAACAAACATGGGTGATATCCATATAACAGTTGATTCTGAGAAAGCACCAATCAGTGCTAAAAACTTTACAGACTATGTTGAGTCAGGCTTTTTTGATGAAACTATTTTTCACCGTGTCATTAAAAACTTTATGATTCAAGGTGGTGGATTTACCCAAGATATGTCACAAAAACCAACCAATGCAGAAATTGAAAATGAAGCTAAAAATGGCTTAAAGAATTCTAAATATTCTTTATCTATGGCTCGAACTGCTGCGCCTCATTCTGCTAGCTCACAATTTTTCATTAATACCAAAGATAATTCATTCTTGGATTGTCCGGGCCAAGATGGTTGGGGTTATTGTGTATTTGGTGAAGTCGTTGAAGGTTTTGATGTAGTTGATAAAATCAACGAAGTTTCAACAGGCAACAAAGGTGGACACGGTGACGTACCAAATGATTCAGTTATTGTAACTAAAGCCTACATTAAGTAATGACGGCCCGGTTTTTAACCGGGTTTTTTCATGCCTAAGTCTAAATCAAACACTTCAAGTATTCAGCAGATTTTAATCATTGCTGATTTGCACCTGGTTACTAACGAGGTGCAAAAAAATCAGCTATTTAAAAAATTCTGCCAGCAAGCGCGACAAGCTGATCAGGTTTTTATTTTGGGTGATTTGTTTAATACTTGGCTGGGTGATGATATATCTTTGTCTTATTACCACGAAATTATTCAAATTCTTAAAGACTTAGGTCAAACAACTCAAGTTTTTGTAATGACGGGTAATCGTGATTTCTTGCTTGCGCAAGAATTTGCTCATCAAACAGGTTGTGAATTGATTGATTCGCCTTATTTACTGGAAGCCAATGAGCATCAATATGTACTGACCCATGGTGATGAGCTGTGCACGGATGATGAATCATATCAGCAAATGAAATCTATCTTGCAACATCCGATTACTAAAGCTATTTTTGTTCGTTTACCTAAAAATTGGCGCTTAAAGTTAAGTGGCCAACTGCGTCAAAAGAGTATTAACGCTCAACAGACTAAAACTCGAATGATTATGGATGTTAACCAAGCTGCGGTTAATGAGTTAATGGTGAAATACCCAGATGCTGATCTTATTCATGGACATACGCATCGACTTAATACTCATATTGAGCCGACATTTACACGCCACGTTTTAGGAGATTGGTCAAATACTCAAGGTAACGCTATTGAGATTACGGATAAATTAAGCCGTCTTGAAGTTAGCTGATCGTTCCATCATATCAACCCGTGTGACTTGCAGCATAATCTTATCATCTGGCTTAGGAATTTGATCTTCTTTAAATTTGATTTGTGTCATTAACCCAACTTCAGGAATCATAAATAAAGCTTTATCGCCACGAATATCAACCACGACACCTTCGCCTTTCCAACTAGGGTTTCTTTTTAAAAACAAGCACTTATAATGATCATTACTAAAGCGTGTTACACGGCCAACACTGGCTAATGCATTATTGTTAATACCAATAATTTCCTTAACTCGGGCTTTATCAAGCGTTGGCTTACCAGCAATAAAATTAGACAATTGCTGGTGTGCCAGTAAATCATAGTAACGTCTTAGAGGGCTGGTAATTCTTAAGTAAGAATCCAAGCCAAGACCATAATGTGGTAACGGCTTAATAGAGGTTGCAGAACGCTTGAAAAACTTAATCGCCTTAAATGATTCAGCCGTACTTAAGTTTTCTTTTTTGTCTAAAACTTCCTGCGGGAACTCGCCTTCATCTTGTAAAGCATACGGCATAACGATATCATTTTCTTGCGCATACTGAGAAATAGTGCGTCCTGCAGTAATCATAACTTCTGCAACAAAATCTCGACTAGGACTGGTTTTCTGCGGCGCTATCTCAACCTTCTCATTAATATATCTAACATCTACATTCGGTAAATTAAGGCTAATTGAGCCGCTTTTTTCACGGAAAGTTTTATGCTGATCATTAAAAGTTTGAATCTTAATAAAATCTGGATTAACCCCTAATTCTTTATCTACAGCTTCATAAGTTGTATTCAGTACTTTGATCGTGCTATGCACTACCTCAATATTACTAATAATGCCTTCGCTCATATTAAGCCCAATAGACAATGCTGGCGAAGTTTCTGTTTCCCCAAGTGCCAGTGCTTTAGTAATTGAAGTGGGTAGCATATGAATAATTTGCTCTGGCAGATATAAATTAGAGCCGCGTTCGCGAGCATATTCATCTAGCTCTGAACCAGAATCAACAATAGTAGACACATCAGCAATATGAATCCACAGCTTATCGTTATCTACGCTAATCGCATCGTCGGCGTCATTAGAGCCTTCGTTATCAATTGCGTAAGATGTCATATGAGTTAAATCAATGCGCTCAATTTCTGGCAAGCTTGTCTCAATTTCCTCATCTTCTGGAATACTAAAACGTGCCGGATAAGGATTAAAACTATCCGTGAAATATTTGATTTTTAGCAGGAATTTATACGCCGCTTCTTCGGTATGTTCAACGCCCACATGATCTAAAATTTTGGCATATTTTGATTGATTAAACGCAACCTTCTCTACCTCTTTCAAAAAAGGAATATCTTTCTCATCAAAGGTATTATTGTTAAGATTATCAATGCAATGTTGCAAACTTTCAGCGGCTAATTTTTCTGCATTACGCTTATCAAGAACGCCTTGAACTTGCGAGGTTGGACGTACAAAAACACTGTCTTTTTGCCAATAAAAATATAAGCCTTCTTCCACTAAAAGACAAGTACACCAGGCACTTTGAGCGGTGTATTCGTCAAATAGCCATTCGGTGATCTCTTGTAGCGTTAAAATTTCTTCCTGGAACTCATCAAGCACGCTCACATCTGCATGCGCACAAGATTCATTCACCTGAGTAAACTCTGGATGAATAAAGCGAAAGTCTTTTTCTCTAACTTTGCGTGTTGAGCCATCTGCAAATTCTAAATCGAATTTATGCGCAGTAACACTAACTATGCGCGCAGGTTTGCCTTTATAGGCAACCAGTGAATTAACCAAGACTATGTAACTTAGTCTAGTGTTTCAGTGTAGTCTTGCGCAGACATCAAGTCTTCGATGTTTTCTGCTTTAAATTTAACCAGCCAACCATCATCATAACAACTTGAGTTAACCAATTCAGGCTCATCATCTAATGCTTCATTAACTTCAACAACTTCAAGATCAGCGGGGGCATAAACGCCACTGGCCGCCTTTACAGATTCCACGACACAAAACTCATCTTCCTGAGAAGCTTCATCGCCTGCGCCTGGTAATTCTACAAATACCATATCACCTAATAGTGCCTGAGCATGGTCAGTTACACCCATAGTGTAGGTGCCGTCACCATTGTCTAGAATCCATTCGTGTGTTTGTGTGTATTGTCTATCGTCTCTTACTTCGCTCATGCCGTTCTCCAAATTCTTTGTAGGCCTTACCTATAAAGGTTTTAAATTAAACTAATACTTTACCATTACGTACAAATGGTGGTTTGACTATTTTAGCCGAAACTAATTTATTTCGCATCTCAATTTCACATGATCCTGTTGCATCTATTGGAACTCTTGCTAACGCAATAGCTTTGCCCATTGTAGGAGAGAATGTGCCTGAAGTAACCTCACCATCGCCCAAACTTGTTACGACTTTTTGATGATTTCGAATCACGCCTTTGCCTTCTAACACCAAGCCTACAATGGTATTTTTAGCACCCTCATTTTTTAATTCTTCTAAAGCTTTACGGCCAACAAACTGACGGTCTTCATTAGATAAGTCTACCGTCCATGAAAGCGCTGCTTCCAATGGTGACACTTCATCATTCATTTCAGAGCCATACAAGCTCATGCCTGCCTCTAAACGTAGAGTATCACGCGCACCAAGTCCACAAGGTTTGACGCCTCCTTCGAGTAGCATCTTCCAAGTAAATTCTGCTGATTTATCAGGCAGCATAATTTCAAATCCATCTTCACCTGTATAGCCAGTTCGGGCAATAAATAAACTACCTAAACTAGCTGCATTAAAGGGCTTTAATTCTCCGGCAATATTTTCAACACCAGGCATAGCTGCAAATACTTTTTCGCGTGCATTTGGTCCTTGAACAGCAATCATAGCTAAATCAAATTTAGGCTCAACACTCACATCAAAACCTTGCGCTTGTAAATTAATCCAGGCAATATCTTTTTCTGTAGTACCAGCATTAATCACCATTCGATAGTCTTCATCATTTATATAATAAACGATCAAATCATCGACCACACCGCCACTCTCGTTTAGCATGCAACTGTATAACGCCTTGCCTTCTGTTTTTAATTTTTCCACGTCATTAGCAATAAGCGTTTGTACAAAAACTTTAGCTTGTGTACCTTTAAAATCTACCACAGTCATATGAGATACATCAAACATGCCTGCGTCCGATCGAACCTGATGATGCTCTTCAATTTGAGAGCCATAATTAAGGGGCATTTCCCAGCCACCAAAATCAACCATTTTTCCTTGTGCATCTACATGTGCTTGATATAAAGGTGTGTGTTTCATATTATTCTCCTACTATTCTTGTTTAGTGTACTTACTGATCATTATCACCGTAATAATGATCAAAATAAAAGTTAATCCCATGGTGCCAAATAATTTAAAGTTAACCCATGATTCTTCTGTTTGTTGAGCGATATTGCACAAATCCGGCATCGTCGTTGCAACACAATCAAGCTCTGTTAATTCGATCTTAGGATCTAAATCAGTCGAACCAAACAATGCATCTCTTGCACTTAAGGCCAGCTGGACATAATAAGCATTAACTAAGGCAATTCCAACAAAACCAAGGCCCCAAATCCAACTCATTTGTCTCCAAACTATTTTTGGTAAATCTAATTCTTTGCCTAGCATTCTTTCTAATAAAGGCTTTTTACCTACCCAAATGCTAATAATTAATACTGCAGCAAATACAACATATAGCGCACTAACTTTCCACATTAGAAATGCTGGGTCTCTTAGTGCTAGTGTCACACCACCCAAAACGACCAACAACCCAAATGTGACTAAATGAGTATTCTCAAATTTACCCGTTTGATAACGAGAGACCAACATTTGCACAGCAGTAGCAGCAATCATGGCGTAGATTGCTGCATATAAACCCATAGTTTTATAAACAATAAAGAATAATACAATCGGGAAAAAATCAAGTAAAAATTTCATCAACTACCTCAAACATTTTTTAGAACAAAAAACTTCACCATTCTGAATAATGGCTTCATTTTCAGGAATATGCGTCTTGCAGACGCCACAAGAAAGCATTTTACTAGTAGATGGCTGAGGAATATTGTTATCAGGTGTTTTTCTAAATTGACGCCACAAACTAACGCCCAGCCAAATAACCATAAATATAATAATTAACTTAATAATTCCCATAATGTTCCACCTCAAAAAAATAGAATTTTACCGATGCTTAGTATATAATTGCTTCTTTTTAATGTGTCTATAGTAATTACACAGTTCCTGCCCGGGTGGTGAAATTGGTAGACACACAGGACTTAAAATCCTGCGCCTTTATCGGCGTGCCGGTTCGATTCCGGCCCCGGGCACCA
>CALBNC010000026.1 GCA_937896195.1 uncultured Gammaproteobacteria bacterium | reverse complement strand
TTCAATTAGCAAATCTTTTAAAGGAATGGATAATCGTCAAATGGACTTATCTTTAGTAAGTACCAAGTTTCAACATCAAACATCAACCGACACAGGTGTGCGAACCCATGCTCAAGCAAACTTCTCTCGTCCAGTCACAACTAATGCCTACTCATTAACCCCAAAACTTAATCTTTCTAGTACAGATTATGCACTGGACAATGCTGCGGATGAGAATAGATCTATCTATAGTTTTGGCCTAGATTCAAAGCTCTTCCTGGAAAGGGAAGCCAGCTTCTTTGGTACAGATCTTATTCAAACCTTAACACCAAGACTGGCTTATAACTTCACACCTAAAAAAGATCAAAGTGCTTTACCAAGTTTTGACTCTGCCGATAAAAATGACTCTTATGAAGGTTTGTTTTCAGGGCAGAAATTTACCGGTATTGATAGAGTCAGCAATGCTAACAACTTTACTTTAGGTCTTGAATCTGATTTTATTGATGAAGAAACCGGCGATACTTATCTAAGTCTAAAAGCAGCGCAAACACGCCACCTTGATGATACAGATATGGATAGCTCCGGCGTATTGGTGAGTCGAAGAAAATACTCGGATATTGCTTTATCGGCAGATTTTGGTCTTAATGACTTTACCTTTAACAACGCCTTGCAGTACGACCCAGAAACCAATAAAATTGACAAGCGTGACAGTTCAGTAAGCTATATTCTTAACCCTAGAAAATTCCTAACTTTGGCACATCATGATAATGCTGGAGTAAAATCTGCTGAACTTTATGGTGCTTATCCAATTACCCAAAAAGTGCATGTATTTGCAGGTCTTAATCGATCAATCACTGATTCGATTACTAATAAAGAAACCACAGGTGTGGCTTATGAATCTTGTTGTTGGGCGCTACGTTTAGCGCACTTTAAAGAGCATGTTAGTGGCAATGACTACAATTATGTAACTAGCTTTGAGTTAGTACTTAAAGGTCTTGCCACTACCTCTCCAAGCTTGTCAAGGCGCCTTGAAGATGAAGTGCCAAATTACCTAGCCAACTTAGATGATTTTTAAAATGAGTAAATTTCTTTTATTGTTGTTAGTTGTTTCACTTAATTCAGTCGCCACCTCTAATAGTATTATTGCCATTGTTAATGATCATTTAATTACTCGTGATGCCATTAATACTAAAATAGATACCCAGAAATCTAAAGAAGGCAAATTAGAAGCTGTTAATCAGCAAGTTGACATACTCTTGCAAATGGATAAAGCTAAGCAATTAGGTGTCAAACCTAAGCCAGTTGCCATTAACAATATGCTTAAACGAGTTGCTAGTCAAAATAAATTAACCCTGGAACAGTTACAAAAAAGACCTGAATTTGGGGAAATTATGGCAAGCATTCAGCAGCAATTATCCCTAAATGGTCTTAAAGAGTTGATTAGCAGTAAGGCTAAATTAACCATCAGCCAGGCTGAAATTGATCAGACCATAAAAGATAATCCAGCAACTGGTGATGATATTGAGACTCAAATTCGTATTGCTCAAATTGCTATTAGCTCTATTGATAAAACTGATTCGTTACTGCAATCTCAAGATGATTTAATTCAGGCATTGTTAGTTGATTTATCCATCCAGATTAAACAAGGGAAATCTTTTTCTGGCTTGGCAAAGCTATATTCTCAAGACGAGTCTTACAAAAATGGCGGAGAATCTGACTGGATTATACAAAAGCGTCTACCTAAGGACTTTATTAAGGCAATAAAAGCGCTAAAAGTACAAGAATTATCTACTCCTTTTAAGGCTGGTAATGGCTGGAGATTGGTAAAAATTATTGAAAAGCGTCAGGTTGATAATCACTTAAAGACAATTAAGGCAGCATTAATTCGCCAAAAGAAAAATCAGTACTTTAGCAACTGGACTAAAAAACTTAGAAAAGATGCTTATATAGAAATATTTGATCACAAACTTTAACTCACTCTCTCATGTCTAAAACAATAGTTATTTTTGGCTTTCATGCCATTCAGGCTCAGCTTGATTCTGCACCAGAAGGTTTTGTAAGAGTGTTGACACTCGACAACCGCAACGATAAGCGTGTTAATCAGATTACAGCTCAGCTCAATCAACTCGATATTAATACAGTTAAATCTAGTAAACAACAGCTGGATAAGCTTACTAAAAATCAAACACATCAAGGTGTAGCTGCTGAAATTTTACTCCCTACCCTGCCTAACCAAAATGAGTTGATTAGCTTTGTTTCTCGATTGGATAAAATTCCTTTGATTTTGATCTTAGACTCCATTCAAGATCCTAGAAACCTAGGCGCTTGCCTGCGCAGTGCAAATGCTGCAGGAGTTGATTGTGTGGTTATCAATAAAGACGGCTCTGCACCTATTAATGCTTTAGTGCATAAAACAGCGGCAGGTGCATTAAACCAATTAAAAATTTTCCAAGTGACTAACCTTGCTAGAACTATCAAAGCTCTGCAACAAGAAAACATCTGGGTAGTGGGCTTAGACGGCTCTACTGAGACTTCTATTTACCAAATTGATCTAACCACTCCTACCGCGCTTATTATGGGCGCTGAGGGTAGCGGCCTTAGAAACCTTACCAAGCAATCTTGTGATCAGTTGGCATTAATCCCAATGCAGGGTAATGTTGAGAGTTTTAATGTATCGGTGGCAACAGGCATTAGCTTGTTTGAAGCTAGCAGGCAGCGTTTAGGCTAATACTGTGTCATTGAGCTATCGATACTTTTAGCCCAGGCGTCAAGTCCACCTTTAAGATTAATAATCTGATCAAATCCAATCGATTCAAAATAGCGAGCAACCTGCATGGATCGAATACCGTGGTGGCAAATGATTACCGTTTCTGCTGATTTATCTAAACTGTCAATATTGGCCATAATTTGGCCCATGGGTAGTAATCGTGCATTGTCTAAATGGCATTTATCCCATTCCCACTGCTCTCTAACATCAAGCAATAAAGGCTGATTGGTTTCTAGATATTTTTTTAATTTTTCAGGCGTTAAATCAAGCATAATTAATTAAGTTGAATTCTAGACCCCCAAGGGATTGGCTCTTTGCCTTTAACTAACCACATCACTGGATAATTTGGCTCAAATTCTGGAAACTTACCTTTGGCATCTGTGAAATAAATAAGCACGCTAGAGGGGGAATCTTGCTGCTCTAGGTAATCAAACACGGGGTTAAAATTAGTACCTTTTCCACCTCCTAGAGAAGCAGGAAATGACAATTCATCCCAGGCCTCAAATCGCCAAATTAAATTTGGATTTACCTTTTCATCACAAGCAATCAGTGTAATTGAAGCGCGCATATTACTTTTAATGGCATTAATCTCGGATACAAATTCATCAATCTCATTTTGAGAAATAGATCCAGAAGTATCAATCGCGACAGTGATGTCAATTTGGCTAGATCTTAATGAGGGTAAGATGGCGTCACCACTTCTTCTGGAAGGTCTAGCGTAGGAAAAATCATCTCGAGCAAGACTAGACATATACTGTGCTAAAAGCGATTGCCAGGATAATTGAGGCTGTAAGAAAAAATCAATTAGCTTGGCAAATTCACCATCAAGTTTGCCAGCTTGTTGTGCTAACTGCGCACTTGAAGCAAGGTTTTTTTGCCACTTACTACTTAGTTCTTGCATTTCATCAGGTGTCAATGGTGCAGGTTTTTCAGCCAAACTCTCGGCGTTTGCTTGACCTGGTGAAGGTTTATTCTTTGGACTCTTGCCTTTGTCGTTGTCTTTTTCACCTTCCAAGCTATCTTCTTTCATACCGCCATCAGATTCATCGGCATCATTTTTTGGATCGTCATCATATAAATGCTGATCCATAGGCTCAGTATCAATACTATCATCAATCATTGGGTAAATTTCTTCAGCAATCATACTTTCATATTTGCTAAAGATGGGCACATCCAAAGGCGGGCGAAACCCCTCTTTAACCAGTAAAGGGTTAATAGCAAAATCACAAGCCAAATCCCACTTATGTTTATCACGATTACCTCGTCTTGCAAAGTGCGTGAGAGCACAGTGAAGTGCTTCATGAATTAAAACGAATTTAGTCTGCTGATTGTTGAGTTTATCAATAAAACTAGGACTGTAATAAAAGCTTTTTGCATCAGTGGCACTGGTTTTACACCAAGATCCTGCTGCCTTTAGTGGCAATCTTAAGACTAGATTTCCTAAAAAAGGCTTATCTAGAATAAGCTGAGTGCGCGCTTTGGTAAGCTTAGCTTCCACTACTTCTAGATCAATATCATCAACATTATTTTCAAAAATAACATCTTCACCAATCACTGAAACTTTAGGCTCAGGCTTTAGATCCTTACTTTTCCAATAGGGGTACTGCGTGTCACTCATAGATAGTAGCTGATGCGTGTTTAGCGCTAGAGTTAAGAATTTCACGCCGTTGTTTTGGAGAAAGTAAGTCAATATTTGGAAATAACTCCCTATTTTCTAATCTAGCATGTGTTTTCAATAATTTGCCAAATTTTTCTAAAGAATCTGGCTGATCAAGTAATTCGCCTGCCATTTTGTACAATTGCTGATGCTCTAGGGTTAAATCATCACATAATCGCGCCAAATCAGCTGATTTTTCGCTTAAAAAGGCAAAAATTGTGCTTTCTTCAGTCTCAAAATGCTCAGAAAAGTCCATTTTGAAATTTTGTGAAATTTTTTCACAAAGTGTTTGAATTTCCACCTCATCTTTTGCTTTAACTGCATTGACACATTTATTAGCCAATGACAATGCGCTATGATGCTCTCGTGTAAGAATGAGTAATTCGCCGGCAATTTTCATTAGCCGAATTGGCCATCGACTCTGGCCTTGAAAAACATGGGTGTGTAAATAATAACAAACCCGGAGAAGGATAAAATCCACAACAATTGAGAGATAAAAATAAGGTTGGTGTAATATTCAGGGAAAATTGCCACCAACAACACACGAACAGTAAACGCCAATGTTAGCAAAATAAACATGATGTTAATTTGTTTTGGTGGTTGGAAAACATTACGTCCCGTGTGTCCTAAAGAGACGCGAGCCATCATGCTTAGTGTCATTAAAGCTAAGCCAAAAGCAAAACTATGCGTGCTAATATTAGGCATCATACTGACAAAGTAAGAAGCTGCATGAAGCCCAAAGCCCAAGGTTAATAAGCCATAGGCTAGGTAAATACTCCAAAGTAGTGGCTTTTTCCATAACCCATGGTGATGCCAATTAACCAGTCTAATGCTGTGAACAATAAACAGTAAGCCGGCCAATATAGTGGATGCAATAGTTTGAAAGAAAACCTCAAATACTATAAAGGCTAAAAACAAAAATAATGAAGCCAAGTCTAAAAATTTTGAATTTTTTAACTCAGTGCTTAAGCCCAATCCGCGCTCGATAAAAAATGGCAGTAGACGTCTTGACATCATAAACAGCAAGCTAATAATTAGATAAAATCCTAGATAAATACCAAGATAGACTCCTTGAGAAACAATTCCTAATAGGCCTAAATAAAACAAAATATGAGCCGCGCTCAGCAAAACTAGCTTTGCCACAATGCTAACATTGTTCCAGTTTTTAGCCTTAATGATGGGCCAAGCAATAGCCAGTGTCGATAGTATTAAAAAGCTGGTATCAATCACTGCCTGATAAATTAAAAAATCATGGGCAACAAAAGGCAGGAAGCGTCCACCAAGCCATAACAAGGCTAAAGCCAACAGGGGGTTTTTATAAAGAGTTTGTACGCCTGTCCAGTTTTTGCTAGCAGTCAATAAAAAACCAATGGTAACTGCTGATCCGTAGGCAAAAATCATCTCATGCGCATGCCAATCAATTGGATTAGCATTATTAACAAGAATAAGTGCTGGATAGAATATCATCCACATTAGCATAGAAATAACAGCAATGACACCAGAGGCAAAGAAAAAAGGTCTAAACCCTAGTCGTAATATAGGCTTGGTTGTGTATTTTTGATGTTGATTTAAATTGATCATAATGGTTTTATTTAGTCAAATAGGGTTTCTGCTATTTTACCCGCCCAATTACTAAACTCAGGCACGGTAAAAATATCGCCGCCAATGGCTCTTTGCATATCGGATACCAGCATAACACCTAATTCTTTTTGTGGAAAATCACGTGCAAAGTTAAGAATATTGCCCCAAATTTTTTGTGCATCATCTGTTCCATTTGCCGCAATCGCTCGCCCTGCTAAGGCTGCACAAATGGCATATTGAAGATCTAGCTCTGTTGGGATGCTTACTTGTTCACCTCTAATAATGGCGTCTAAATCAGGTAAATCAGCCATGTGTTCAACAAAAGTAGTAATTTCAACGCCGGCTACTTCACCAACACAGGCACTGGCAGCTTGTCTAAATAAAACTAAGTCATTATCAAATTTTTTCAATGCACGGTGAACAAACTCCCAAGTTCTTGGCGAGGGGAAAGCAACTGGATTATGCGCTGGATCAAATTCAAATAAATGCTCAGGGCGATAACGTAAAAAACCAATAATACGTTCATCAATTTTATTTTTATAAGCCCAGGCGGCCCAATCATCTAGATTGACAGCAAGCTCATAATGAGAAAACCGATTAGCCAAAGGTGCCGGCATTGAATAGGTAACACCTCGATCACCTTGTCGGTTGCCGGCTGCAAAAATAACCCAGCCATCTGGTACAACATAATCACCCAGGCGTCTGTCTAAAATAAGCTGGTAAGCAGCAGCAGAAACAGTTGGTGGCGCTGAAGTTATTTCATCAAGAAACAAAATTCCGCGCTTACCATGACGCTTTTCATCCGGTAATAATGAGGGGATTGACCAATCAACTAGCTTACCATTTTTAAAAGGGATGCCTCGAAGGTCACTCGGTTCCATTTGTGATAAACGAATATCAATAATTTCAACATCATGGTTTGAGGCCACTTGAGAGATAATTTGAGACTTGCCAATACCAGGCGCACCCCACAACATAACTGGCGTGTGATGACCATCAAATACGGATTCAAACTCTTGTGTAAGGATTTTACTAACTTGCTCTGGACGCATAATAACTTGAAAAAATGAAAACTGGCCATATTCTACCGTAATAGAAGATAAAATCCCCTGATTATGACTACTACTAATATTACTCCTGAAGAGTTATGGAATTTCCCTTGTGATTACTCGGTTAAAGTGTTTGGAAAAACTTGTCTCGAATTACACGCAACCGTTTGTACGATTGTAGAGCGCCACACTGACAAAATCCATCCTGATAACATAACCAAAAAGCAAAGCTCGAAAGGCGGCTATGTTTCAATTTCTTTAAAAATCATTGCCACCAGTAGAGTTCAACTAGATGCTATCAATCAAGATTTACAAGATTGTGAATTAGTCGCCTACGTTTTATAGGCTTGTATGAAGATTGTTGAGTTAGGTCATCAAGAATACTTGCCCACTTGGCAAGCAATGCAAGTCTTTACAGATGCTCGCTCCCTAGACACCGAAGATGAATTGTGGATTGTTGAACATCCTAGTATCTTTACCCAAGGTCTTGCAGGAAAGCCAGAGCACGAACTAAGTATTGATTCCATACCCATTGTAAAAACAGATCGTGGCGGTCAAATTACCTATCATGGCCCTGGACAACTTATTGTTTACTGTTTGATTGATTTAAAGCGCTTAGGTATTGGGGTTAAAAAAATGGTTTCAATGATTGAGCGCTCTATTATTGACTTGTTAAGCTTGTATAACATTAAAGCGCATCTTGAAAAAGATGCGCCTGGTGTTTATGTAAATCATGCAAAAGTGGCAGCCTTAGGATTAAAGGTAAAACAAGGTAGAACCTACCATGGGCTAAGTTTAAATATTGACATGGACCTAACTCCGTTTGATCAAATTAACCCTTGTGGATATCAAGGGTTGAAAGTAACACAAATGAAAGACTTAGCGGATAATAAGGTTAGTTTTTCAAAGCTTTCTAAGCAACTCTCACAACTACTCATACAACATATTACCAGTGCCAAATAATCATTCATCAGAACAAGAAATCGATATCAAACACCTTAAGGGTGAATCAAAGGTATCACGCCTTAGGATCAAGCCTGATTCACAGCGCGCACCTATTCGCAAACCTAGCTGGATTCGTATTAAGCATCCAAGTGGATCAAAGGTAGCGAAATTAAAAAACACATTAAGAGGTCAGCGATTATTTACAGTGTGTGAAGAAGCACAATGTCCTAATCTTGGTGAATGCTTTAACCATGGCACTGCGACCTTTATGATCATGGGGCAAATTTGTACGCGTCGTTGTCCTTTTTGCGATGTTGCACACGGAAAGCCTAAAGCGCTTGATGCTGATGAACCTCAACATTTAGCTGAAACGATTGAAAAAATGCAGCTTAAATATGTAGTCATCACTTCTGTTGATCGTGATGACTTACGTGATGGTGGAGCAAACCATTTTAAAGAATGTATTGATGCAGTTAGACAATGTACGCCTAATGTAAAAATTGAAATCTTAACGCCTGATTTTAGAGGTCGTGTTGATCAGGCACTCGAAGTGTTCAAATATTGCCCTCCTGACGTATTTAATCACAATCTTGAAACGGTGCCGAGCTTGTACCCTAAAGTACGACCAGGGGCAAGTTATGAGTACTCACTTGAATTGTTAAAAGCTTTTAAGGCACAACATCCTCATGTCACTACAAAATCAGGATTAATGCTGGGTGTTGGTGAGACTGAGAAGCAAGTTATCGATGTATTAAAAGACTTACGAGCACATCACGTTGATATGCTTACTTTGGGTCAATATCTACAGCCTAGTAAGCATCATTTAGCGGTAGAAGCTTACATTCATCCAGACCAATTTGAAAAATACAAAGTTATTGCTACAGAGCTTGGTTTTTCACAAGTTGCGAGCGGACCTATGGTTAGATCTTCTTATCATGCTGATCTGCAAGCTGCAGGAGAATCCATTAGTTAAAAATATTTAGACTAAATATTAAGCAAAAAAA
>CALBNC010000025.1 GCA_937896195.1 uncultured Gammaproteobacteria bacterium | reverse complement strand
CAACAAAAATAATTGATACAACCAACATGCCTAGTGTTAACAATATTGATTTAATTGGGTAATGATTGATTAGCATCTTTCGACTATCAGAGTAATGGATTCCCATGACCCAACCAACAACCAAAATAAGCATAAACTGACTGAGCGGCATAACAATAATACCACTAACTAATGAATGTAAAAAAGCACTGACTAGAGCCGCTGTTAGTGCAATATCTCTTGTTTTAGTATGCGTATCTATTCTATTTAAAACACCTTTACACCATGAAACAAAACCCCAAATTATGAGTGACACTAGTAATATAAAAAATGGCCAGCCATATTCGACTAACAATTGCAACAAGCTCATATGTGGATGGCCTGCTTTCATGTAATGAGAAAAGTGGTGCGGCCCAATACCAAGCCATGGATTTTGAAATGATAACTCAAGTGATGAACGCCACATAATCCACCTGCCATCGCCCACAATATCGGTTAAAAAGAAGTTATAAACCAATTGCACAATATCACTAATAATCTCTATTGAAATATAAGCTAAGCTAAAAATTACAGCTATCAAAAGTATACTCAATACACTTAAAGTTTCTTTACCAACTTTCCATAACACCTTATTTTGCAACCTTGAAGCAAAATAAGTAAGCACAACAAGTGATAAAATAGTAATACTCCAGAATAGCGTTGGATCAATATCAAATGCTGATTTTTCAGTATTGACAATAGACCAATACATAAAAATACCCAGTAACATTGCTAGTGCTTGCACCTTTATCCACGACAATGCCGCCTTTCTAAATATGAGTAGCAAGGTGATTGATGCGCCAAATACTCCCAACCAGCTTCCTGCAGTTTCACTAAAAATTAATAAGGTATACCACGACGCCAAAACCAGCATTGCTAGCATTGAAAATAAATATTTAGCCCTTTGCCAAAAATAAATCACAGGGAAGGCCAACAAAGGCAGCGTCCAACTTTGGAGTTGTCCAAAAAATCTTGGGTTAGTGAAATCCAATTTAACAACTTTAAGGGCTACATCCAAGCCATAATAAACATGGCCTGAAATACCATAAGCCAATGCTTTAAGTGTAAATACCCCAACAATAATACTAATTAATATCATTGTCCATTGATCAAATTTTGGCAGTTGATTGCGCATTGTAGCAACTGAAAACATAGCTATAAATATAAGCATACTCAAGCCAAATTCAGCCCATGCATAACGGACATAGATTGACTGATTAACAGATAACAAAGCCAATACAAGTAGAGACAACAAAACAAGCCTAGAAGATAAGGAAAGACTTTCTATTGTTTTAATGTTGTTTTTTTGCCAAGTACTGGGAATAATTATCATCATGGCAAGTATTAGCAATAAGCATATTTCGATTAATCGCCTTTCATTGTAATGCGATACGTGTTTTAAATTTAGCCAATCAGATGGATGAAAATTTACCAGAAATAAACCGCCTAGCAGCAATATTACAACAATTATATATTCGATTTTTATTTTATTTTTTAATACTTGCATTGTTTAATTACCCTAAAAAACAACTAAGGCCACTTTCGTGGCCTTAGTTGCTTAATTGCTTAATTGCTTAATCATATCTTACTAGAAAGACTCCCAAGACCACCAGCTTCTGTTGGTACTTGGTGTTAGGTCAACGCCATAATCATCGTTATTATTCCCATTTCCAGTAAATCCGCCCAACCCTGTAAAACTATTATTTCTAATGTCGCCCTCTGTAGTTGCAATATCACCAGTAGCATTAAGCGTTGTAATAATTACATTATCAAGAGCAACTGCACGGCGCGCTCGTAATAATAAATCTTCTGTACCAGATCGCGATTCTAGATTAGTAATTGATCCAGAATTCCAAGAGCTGTACGAAACCTCATGAAAATCAGTACCATTATCAGAGACTTTAAGACTTACATTGTTTCCATATACATCGACACGATATCTTCTCCAAATACCCTTCATAATGCCACTATAGTTTTCACCATAAGCCCATTTACTTTGCGTATAGCCGCTAGTTGTTTTATAGCGAATATCTACATTCCAGTCTTCTAATTTAACTGATAAATTTTTATTAGTTAAACTGCCTGATGTGCCGCCACTATAATCTGCCAACAACAGCTCCACACCATTCCAACTAAAGTTTTTAGCTGAAAACTCAACACGATAATCGGTCAAATCTTCTGCCAATTTAATGTAATGATTGTCAAAAGCAGAGTTCCAAGAATACCACCAATCGCTCTCTTTTCCGTGGGCATATTTAGCTACTTTAGTGTCTGTTATAGTAGGCTTATTTAAATTATCCGTATTTGAAACATACCAACCTTGCTCAGGTCTGGTATTTAATATTTTAGTTACTGGAACAATCTGAGTGCCAATGGCATCTTTAACACCTGAACCTACCGAAACCGTATAAGTTTGTCCAAATTGCATTGGAGAGGTTGTAGCATTAAACAGTCCACTTAAGCCACCACTACTTGTGCTCACATCTGCATCTGGAACCATGTGCATAGAATTTCCCAAAATAACTGATATGTATGGAATATTGGCTGTCGTACTATCAGATACTGATACGTTACTCAATAAACTGCTATTATTCATTTTTTCAGAAAATCCCAGACCTAGTGAGTAAATATTTTCACCATCTGCATAAAATTGATCAATAACTGGCGGATTGCCATTCTCAGTAGTTGAAGCTGTCGCTGATTCTATCATCTCAATATCTTGAATTTTAGAGGTTGCCCCTAGAGCAGACGCCGTTTGGGTAATGGTTAAGTACTCACTTTCAGCTGCAGCAGGATCCAACTTAAACTTAGCAACATCAATTTGGCCCGTTACCGTTACCGTGGTTGCTTTATCAAGCGCGGAGAAGAAAATATTGCCGCCACTTAACTTCCATGTATATATTTGATAACGCGACGCATTCAGTATATTAGTTGCAACTCGCGTCTGCAAATTAACTGCAGTAATGACATCACGCGTTCCAAAGCCATCCTCAGGATCTTTAGTTTTTACGTAATAATAATAGCCGCTCACAATTTGTGACGGGGTTTTCTTTTCACGTATCTTGTCATCATCACCTATCGTATCAATCTGAACCTTAGGTGTACCATCAAATGGCAACATTGAATACACTTGTGTTTTATTTTTCTGAACAGGTGTCCAGGTGCCAGATCCATTATCTTCCCACTCATATGAACTGCCTTTAAATACACCGTAAAGTGTATTATCGCCACCATTTACAATTCGGCGTAATGTTGCTTCAGAGTCTCCACAACCACCCTGACTATCACCACCAAATAATTTAGTACTCATAGAGGCACGATTAACACCACCATCCGAATTAATTTGAGCTAATCGTATAAAGGTTTCAGTGCTAGCTCCACACATATAGCTTGTAGTTGATGAATTATCTTTTGATTCACCCCAAATAACTGTTCCGTGATCATCCGTTGCAAAGAAGTTAACACCCCAGCCTGCGGTTGAGCTTAAATCAATGGTTCTGCCATTCTTGTAAACAAATAATTTTTTAGAGTTTGTACTACCCTGGAAGTAATATCTAAAATAATCCCAAACATAAGTGGCATCAGATGCATCAGTATTCGCCTCTCTGATTTGATACACAACCGTACCATCATTCATAATATTGTAAAAATCAACACCTTCAATGTCTTGCGTAATGGCCTTAAGTACGCCATCTGATTTTTTTACCTGATAAACCACAGGCTTCCAATCTAATTGTGTCACTTTACAAGTGCTCAAATTTTCAGTTCCGTCAGTATTCAAATCACAAATACGCTCATAATCTGAGGCTAAGAAATACAGGTTGCCAGCCGAATCAAACTGAACTGGCTTTTTTCCAGCTTCTAAGCTTTCGCGGTAATAATCGTTAACTTTTTGCAAGTACACACCTTTTTTGACACAACTCCAAGAGTTGTCGCTGGTACTAACCTTAAGTAGTGAGCAGTTCTCCTGTGCGATAAAATCAGTATATTCACGTGTTGAATTAACATCCCACCAGCCCGTATCAAGCGCTATGTAAAGCGCCGATCCATCAGGATCTGATATGGTGTATAGTACTTTAATATTGTAAGGGGAATCTAATGCTAAAGTAGAATTCCCTTCAGCGTCAACCGTAATTAAATTTGATCCAATAACTTGGTTGGTAGCCGCATTAAATGAAGTGGAATCGTTATCTTCGATAATGGTATAAAACAATGGACCAACATTATCAGATAAGCTCGATGAGTTCGCGCTAGCTATAAGATCTTCGGTCGTTTGAACTTGTGATGCATTGTCGACATTAAAACTAACGCTTGCAGATGTTGGAGTTGGAGTTGGAGTTGGAGTTGAGTCGTCAGCACTACTAGCGCCGCCGCCACCGCCACAACCTGATAAAAATGACACAACTAAGATTACATATATCCAATTTAACATAACAATCATCCTTTTTTTATTCTATTCAATATGCCCCTTAGTTTATATTAAAAAAAACCTTCCATATAGAACTATTTCATAATAGTGTAATAATTAAAAAAAATCCCACAATTAAGTGGGATTTAATAGTTCTTAATGGTACATTTATACCTTTAAAATTAGATCATTAACACCTATTTTTATATTGATATAATAAACCCTATGCTT
>CALBNC010000024.1 GCA_937896195.1 uncultured Gammaproteobacteria bacterium | reverse complement strand
GTATTCGTAAGCGTAAACTTAAAGAAGTAGATCGTAAGCGTTCACGCGGAAAGTAGTTTTTTCTGATACATTAAAGTATAAGGTTTTGACACTTGTATAAAGTTATAATCTTGCGTTATGAATAGTTTCCTTGATTTTTTAGTTAGGCAAAAAAAGTTAGCACTGGTTTTTAGCATCAGTGTAATTGCACTTGGACTTGTTAGTCTTAATAATATACAGCGTGATCAATTTCCTGCTGTAGATTTTGAGATAATGACAATTGTCACTAGCTATCCAGGCGCCTCTCCAGAGGATGTCGAACAAAATATTACCAACGTCATTGAGGATGAATTAAGCAGTGTCACAGGCATTGATAAATTTACCTCAACCTCTAGAGCAGGTGTGTCTTCAATTGTCATTACCTTCTCACAAGATGTCAGTGATTTATCTGAGATTAAGCAAGAGGTTCGTAATGTTGTTAATCGTATTAAATCACTACCTGAAGAGGTCGTAGATTTACCACGTGTTATAGATCGCAAGACTTCCCGAAAAAGCATTATAAAAATCAGTCTTAGTAGTGATGAAATAGATTACGCAGAATTAAGAGGTATGGTTGATAGTATTGCCCAATCGATAGAGTCGATTGAAGGCGTATCAGAAGTCACTAAAGATGGTTATTTAGATAAAGAAATCCAAATACATATTGATCCAGAAAAGCTCTATCAATATGAGCTTTCCTTGCCACAAGTAATGAGCGCAATTACCCAAAGAAATCAGCGTTACACTGTGGGTAGTAATCACAATGATAAAAATGAAAAAACCATTGTTGTATTGTCTAAATTTGATGCAGCAACTGATGTCAGTGAAGTCATTGTTAAATCTACGTTTGAAGGCTTAATCGTTAGACTTAAAGATATTGCAGTTATTGAATCTGGCAATGTTGAAGAAAAATCAATTGTCCGTGTTAACGGTAAAAAAGGTTTTATCCTGCGAGTAAAAAAACAAGCACAAGCTGACGTCATTACCACGGTTGATTTAGTTAAAGCTCACATGGAAAAAATGGGTGGTAAATATAACAATCAGTTAGATATTTTTTATTCATCTGACTTGTCTGAATACGTACGTAACCGATTAGATATTGTGACTAATAATGGCTTGATCGGCTTGCTATTGGTATTAGTAGTATTGGGTGCATTTTTATCTTTTAAAACGGCTTTTTGGGTTGCAGTCAGCTTACCTGTTTCGTTATTAGGTACGGTAGCATTATTAGGTGCAACGGGTGAAACCATCAATCTTATCTCACTAGCAGCCATGATTTTGGTGTTAGGTATTGTGGTGGATGACTCCATTATTGTGGCAGAAAGTATTTATCACTACAAGCAAACTGGTGAAGACAATTTTAAGTCTGCTTCTCATGGCTTTAAGCGCGTTATTATGCCGGTAGTGACAACAATCTTAACAACAATTTTAGCCTTCTCTTCCATGTTTTTAATGGGCGGCATGATGGGTAAATTTATTTACGTTATTCCACTGGTAATTATTTTTGCACTCACCTTGTCTTTTTTAGAAGTTTCGCTCGCACTACCTGCACATTTAGCTGGATCAAATGAAAAGAAAAAAGAGCATAATTGGTTCGAATATTTTGAAAACAAATTTGAAGTTTTTTTATCTAAGGTATTGAATTTTCACTATTTAGTAATAGCAATTTTTAGTATAACGCTCGTAATTTCAATTTATTTTGCAAGTACACAAATGAAGTTCACCTTGTTTCCTGCAGTAGGTGTTGATACAATTAACGCACGCATGACAATGAACACTGGTTCATCACTCTCCAATACAGAAGCTAAAGCCAAACAGGTGGAGGAATTAATTTATAGGATTGTCGGCGATGATTTGGTCTCAGTTACGACAGATGTAGGTAAGTACTTTACACACAAGGCAAAGATGACCATCGAACTATTGCCAACCTCAGAGCGTGACAAAAACTCTAAAGAGATTCTAAAGAGTTTAAAAGCTAGTGTAAATGAGATAGACCAAGTAGAAAAGTTAAAATTTTCAGTGAGAAGGCCTGGTCCCCCGCAAGGCGAAGATGTAGAAATTAACCTGGTCAGTCAAGCAGGCCCTGAAAATCTCCAAGCAGCTAATAAACTTGAGCAAATTTTATTAAATATTCCAGGAGTGGATAATATTAATAGAGATGACGAGCCTGGAAAGGACCGCATTGAAGTAAAACTTGATTTTGAAAAAATGGCGCGCCTTGATATTGATTTTTCAACAGTCAATCGCTATTTACGAGCCGCTTTCACAGGTATTGATGTGACCAACATTCGCGAAGGACAAAATGATGTTAATTTTCGACTTTATTTGGGTGATTTGGAAAAATCAGAAGTCTTTATAAAATCGTTAAAAGTAGTCAATAAAAATGGTCGTGTCATTCCATTAGTAAATTTTTCTAGTATTCGTCAAATCGTTGGTGAGCCTGATTTTAATCACTATAACGGCCTTAGATCTATTATGGTTAGTGCTAGTGTTAATGATGAAAAGACATCTACTAGTGAGGTTATGAAAGAGGCTTTACTACAACTTGACTTAGATAAAAACTTCCCTTCTGTGCGTGCTATTTCTGAGGGTGGCGCCAAGGAAACCGCAAAATCTATGGATAGCTTTAAGCAAGCTTTTTTGATGGCAATTGTCGGTATTTTCTTATTATTAGTCTTGTTATTTAATTCGTACTCGCAGCCCTTAATAATTCTAAGCGCTATTCCATTTTCAGTTATTGGTGTTATTTGGGCATTCTTCCTGCACGGAGAAGCGTTAAGCTTTTTTGCGATTTTAGGTGTTTTAGCATTGGTTGGTGTTATTGTGAATGATTCACTAGTACTTGTATCACATCTTAACTACTTGAAAGACAAGGCCTTAGAAAAACTAACCATTCATCAGTGGATTGTTAAAGGTGTTAAAGATAGGCTTCGCGCTGTTGTATTAACAAGTTTAACCACACTGGCGGGTATTCTTCCATTGGCTTATGGTCTTGGCGGTACAGACTATCTCTTACAGCCAATGGCACTTGCACTTGGCTACGGATTACTATTTGGCACGCTGATGACACTAATTTTATTGCCATGCTTATATTTGATGAATGTTGAATTTATCACTTGGCTTGAAAAACTCAAGAAAAAACGCATGAGTGCGTAATTTTTTATAACTTTAAAAGATTAAAAATTTAGGAAATTATGCGAATCGCACTTTTTGTGCGATTTTTTTCGTCTAAATAAAATAGACGAGGTCTATTTTAGGTTTTTAATCCGTATAAATAGCCAAAATTATTGGTATAAGGCTTTAATTGGGTTAGAAACCTTAATAAATAAGCACTTAACTCGATAATTGGTTAAATTTATGCTAATTTTCATCTTCCTATTATTGTCCATTAGAAATTTGGCAAATTTTAACAATGTCTATTTATTTTGCAAAGCTTGGCGAATAAGCTCTTCTGTTGACAAAGTGTCGTCTTTAA
>CALBNC010000023.1 GCA_937896195.1 uncultured Gammaproteobacteria bacterium | reverse complement strand
GGCTATCCTTTTATCCAGTCAATTAAATCAATATTACCCATTGTTGATGAGTTCGTAATTAATGTTGGTGACAGTGAGGACGATACTTTAGCACTTATACAATCAATAAAAAATCCAAAAATTCGTATCATTCAGTCAACATGGAATGATAATATGCATGATCGTGGCTATGTTTATGGTCAACAAAAGATGATTGCCCAGTTTAATTGCACAGGTGATTGGGCATTTTATATTGAAGGTGATGAAGTTTATCATGAAGATGATTTAGATAAAATTAAAGCCTCCATGCAAAAGCATGTTGACAATCCTGAAGTGGAGGTTTTAATTTTTGATTTTTACCATTTCTATGGTAATGCTAATTCTTATCTTGATTCACCAGGATGGTATCGTTCAGAAGCGAGAATTATTAAGAATTCAGTTAGATCCTATGCGCCGGATGGTTTATTTTGGCTGGTGCTAGATAGCAATAAAAACGGCAGATATCCAAAAGCAAAACACACGGGCGCATGCTGTTATCACTATGGCTGGGTTCGTAGTGAAGAACAAATGAACCTTAAAAGCCAGAAAGTGCAACAGTACTGGGGTGGCGAACCCGCTAAGATTGATTATTCTCAAATGGACCAATCTATTATTAAGGAATTTCCTAGCTCTCATCCAAATGTAGTTCATGACTGGCTACCCAAAGACAAAGGTATTTATCAAGCTGACCCTACTTATCAACTGACTAAAAAACAAAAAAAACATAAATTAATGCTTAAACTTGAAAAAATATTTGGATTAGAGTTAAGTAAAAAACATTACAAATTAATTGAGTAATGAAGGTATTAATTGAGCTTCCAACTTGGCTGGGTGATTGCGTGATGGCAACGCCAGCGATTGAAAATATCGTAAATTTTGACAATGACGTGCAAATCACTTTTATTGGCTCTTTTGTCGCGATTGAGGCGCTGAAAAATCATCCAAAAGTTGTTAAAACAGTGGCTTTAGATAAGAAATATGGGGCTTTATACAAAACTGCAAGAAATTTAGGTGAATTTGATTATTTTTTCTCGTTTAGA
>CALBNC010000022.1 GCA_937896195.1 uncultured Gammaproteobacteria bacterium | reverse complement strand
CAGAAAATAATAGTATGCCACCACCGGTTAAATAAACAAGATAAACATTATGAGGATGTTTAAATGGCATAAATTTATTTTTGTCATACACACCCTCTTCTTTAATGACGCTATCTTTAATGTCATCATGTCCAAAATTTGGAAAATTACCTATTCCCGTACCAAGGATCGGATCAATTTTAAACACATAATAAGAAAAATTTCTAATTTTATGACGAGCTGAATCACCTGTCAAACTTGAACCGTTGATAAACTTATTAATGACTGATGGTGGGTCGAAAACTACAATAGTAACTGCTAAAGACAGTAAGAGCAGTGAAATGATTAATGAATACCAGTTACGATAATAATAAACCGCATATAGCATACTCATTATTGTAATTATCACCAATAATCCAGATGCTGCCCTGCTATGAGTATCTATGATGGTGTAGAAAAGTATTGCTGATGTTGTAATTAATACAGTCCGCAGCACATTACCAATATTTCTAAAATTAAAAACAAGGAGAGATAAAGATATTACATATACAATGAGCAAATATATTGCCGTATGGTTTACATGGCCTACTGAATTAAGCTCAACACATGTGCCACCATTACAATCTAAATAAGCATAGGCTAAGGGCAATACAGTAAACAAAATAGCTATTACGCACAAATTGATTATTTGACGAATAGTAAATCCAGACCTAGAGATAGCCCATGCAACTAAAACAAATCTAATAATATCACGTGACCCATTTGCAGGCTGATTGTGAACAACTACCGCATTAATACCGACAGCAATATCTGCCAAGATCCAGAATAAAAATATGGTGTCTATTGTTTTCCACTTTCCACCCCAATCCTTGTTTCGACTAGAAATAAATATCCAAGATATTACGAACAATATTGCAAACAGATTTTTAGGTGCCTCGAGACTTGGTAGAACAACAAGCATTAATGCTAAAAATATAAATTTTGCATCCTGATTTTTAAGAAAATTTAGCAATTTTGTAATCATACTATTTAAACCTTGTTAATAACTTTAATTGTCTTTTGCATGTTTAGTTCGATAGATAGCTTACTTGCAATTAATTTATTTTCTCTTTTTATATCGCTAAGCTCTTTGGCATCTTCAAGCAAGTCATCGATTTTTTTTGCCACTGAAAAATCTTTTGAACTGGTCATTATATACTCATCTGTTAAAATTTCATGAGCGCCATTTTGCCTAGTTGTAAATACTGCATTCTCAAAACTCATGGCTTCTAATACAACATTAGAAAAGGGCTCGTACCGGGTTGGAAACAAGAAGATATCGCCAATGGTATAAAAATCATCGACATCAGCTCTAGGGCCAGTAAATATCACTGTTTTATCAATTTTTAAATCTTTAGAAAGTTGCTGATAATATTCAAGATTTTTTTCTTTACCAATAATAAAAGCCTTAACGCTTTGATTTTTAAGTTTGGCTATAATTTCTAAAAATTCTTCAACACCTTTTCTCTTAAATCCACTACCCACATAAAGCAAAATTGAACTATTTTTGTCTATATCAAATTCTTTTGAAAGTTTTTTAAATGAGCTCTCATGGTTGATAGTTTTGGATTCAACACCATTGTAAACTACGTCGATCTTATTTGGGCGAATGCCATAAGTATCGATAATCTCATCTTTAATCATATTTGAATTAGCAATAATAAATTTTGCATTATTAAAGCAGCGTTTTTCTAAAAACAAATAAATGGGATGGAGCGGATTAAGTTTTGATTTATTTTCAATATTCAAAAATACCTTATGAACACCATCACCTGCACGATACACATCAGGACAAACAATACGCTCCAAAGAAAAATACAGTTTGTTTTTTTTAGTCAGGCAAACCTGAAAATTAAACAAAATAATACGTAACCATGATGGAAGAAAACT
>CALBNC010000021.1 GCA_937896195.1 uncultured Gammaproteobacteria bacterium | reverse complement strand
ATTTCTGATATTTTCAAATAGACCAGCTCGAAACAGCTGGTTTTTTGCTTGTGAGGCACAATAAAGCCAGTTTATGTGTAAAAACAAGGATTTTTACACCCTAAAAATAGATATTTACAGCTCATATTCAAAATTTCTTAAATTTTTATACAGCTACATTTAACCTATTTAATAGTTTATGATTAAAGGTTATCAATAAGATAAAAAACCTTTAAATATCAAGGACTTAATTATGACAATACAACTATGGCAAAGTTTTTTAGGATGGAGTGTGGTTATTAATTCCACCGTGGTAATATTTTGGGTGTTAATGATTAAATATGCATATAACTATACGTATCAGATGCATCATTATTGGATTCCTATTTCCAAAGAAAGTTTTAACGCCATTCATTATGGTGGAATCGGCTTGTACAAATTAGCAATATTTGTGTTTAATTTAGTGCCGTATTTTGCGTTGCTTCTTATTAATCAATAAAGCTGAATTAGTGTGAACAATATTTGTCTGTTGGTTGTTTGCCCACCTCATTCAGATGTCGGTTTTTTTATAAGCCTAGTAAACTGATTAGTTTCTACTAAATTTACTCCATGTCTTAACAGTGTTAGTATTTGTTGTAGATTATTGCTGGTATAACCAACCCATTGCCAAATTTCAGGCTTTATTGCATAGTCTAATAATGCTTGAGCTTTGCAAAACATATAATCAGGCTTCAAGGCTTTGACCATCGCTAAAACTTGATTATTTAAATCATCGTTCACCCAACCAACTTGCAATAATTCTTGCTGTGCGAGCTGGATAAATTCATAATCATAAGAGATAATTATGGCTATAAATTTAGCGTCAATTAATTCGTTATTAATGGCTTTTAACACCGCGCTCATTCCAAAATTTTCAATACTTTCAATTTTCACTTCTATAAAAACTTTAAGCTTAGAATTGTTATTTTGAGAATTGAATAAATCAATAACTTGTTTTAGGCTTGCCAAATATTCTGGATAGTATCTTTTAGCAAATTTATCAGGTTCATGGATTGACTGACTGTATAACGTTTTTGCGGCTGTTTGAAAAACATCTAGTTTTATCCCTGCTGTGCGTACTAAGTTAGTATCGTGAAGCATAATAGCCACTTTATCTTTAGTTAGCTGCACATCTAGTTCAAACAATAATGCCCCAGAATTTAAGGCTTTTTGTATTGCCAATAGTGAATTCTCAGGTGCCTGATAATGATCACCACGATGTGCAACTAAATGATTAATTAGCTCCATTATTTATTTACTGATACTAGATAGGCATCTATTTGTTGGCCTAAGTTGTTTGGTTGTTGAATAATATTGGTTATTAACTGAAATAGTGGATATTTTTCACTAGTAAATAGTTGGTATTTTTCTACCATTTTAATAGTGTGGACACCTTCACCATCAATGCCCAAAGTTTCACCTCTAGCCAATAGGCGCCCCAACTCATGGTGATGTGAATCTTCACTGGTAACGGTGGTAATTAAATCGGCTAATCCTGCCAAACTATATATGCTACTCATTTGTCCACCTATGTTGCTAACGATAAGGCTCAACTCTCTTAGGGCAGCATAAGCTAAGTAGCCACGCACATTGTCACCCATTTGTAATTCATCGGTTATTCCAAATAATATTGCATAAACATTTTTTAAAATTACCGCCCAGCTAATTCCGGTTATGTCTGTAGTCTTTTCAATATAAAGATTAGTATCATGGAATAATTGTTTGGTGTGCTTATAGGTTTCAGTATTATTACAACCCAATTGAGCAAAACCATAGCGCCCTATGCACATTTCTTCTGCAATCATAGGCCCATATAATAAAGCATAATTTAATTTAGAGCCAAAGATGTCGGAAAAAATTTGTGCTGCAGTTTGCCCGCTCTCATCCAACCCCTTGGCCATGCTTAGGCAAATACAAGTTTTTTTTAGTTGTGGAGCTAGTAGCTCAGCAACTTTTCTATGAGCATTGGTAGGCAGGCAAAATAACACAAAATCAGCGTTAGGTGCAATATCTTTAAGTGCTATTTTGGGCAAATCATTAATTGGCCGCCTAGTCCATATATCAAGATGCTGTTGCCTATTTAGCAAGTATTGCATAGCATGCCCCATCTCACCGTAGCCTAGGATTAATACTCTAGATTGTTCAGTCATATATTGTGTTTTATTAATGTCAGTATAATTTACTCTATTTATACAGTTAATATCATTGATGAGCAATAAATATATAATTTTTGTTCCAGGTAAAAATCCTAAGCCTCTAGCAGAGTCACATCGAGATTTATTGTGGCAAGCTTTGATAGCAGGATTGGCCCGCATTGATGAAAAAGCGTATAAAGACTTAGTCAACAATAAAAAAAACTTTAAACTTATTGCTTGGAATTATATTTTCTATCATAAAAATAAAAATATTGATAATGATGTTTTAGCGGTTACTGAGCTAATTAAAAAAACAGGACCCAGCGAACAAGATATATCGGAATCCAGCACTTGGTATTATAAATTTGATCAGATATTTTATAGGGTGATAGATTTTTTCCCGTGGACGGTGCTACTCTTAACTGGAAAAATCAGAGCAACTGTAAAGGAAATTCAGCGTTATTTTTATAATAAAAACAACATTGCCTGCGAAGTGCGTGAGTTATTAAAACAAGAGTTGCGTCCAATGCTGCGCAATAAGGACAGTGTTTTGCTTATAGGCCATAGTATGGGGTCAATTATTGCTTATGATGCACTTTGGGAGTTATCACATTTAGAAAAATTGCCAGGCAAAGTCGATTTTTTAACTATAGGGAGTCCACTAGGTATGAATTATGTTCAACATAATTTAATTGGCAATAAATACAGTGTTAAAAAGCGATATCCTACCAATATTGAGCAGTGGATAAATATTTCTGCTGACGGTGATATAACTGCACTAGATAATGTATTTGCAGACGATTTTGATGAGATGTTAAAACTAGGTCTTGTGAAGAATATTAGTGATTATTGTAATGGTGTTTATAATTATTTTCGTGATAAAAAAGGCCTTAACTGCCACCGCTCTTATGGTTATTTAATAAATTCTATAGTGAGTAAAACTATAGTAAGCTGGTGGAAAAAATAAAAAACCCTTGCTAATTATTATTTAACAACAGGATTATTGACTGTTTGGGCATTTAAAGTTAAAAAATATAAACGGACCCCTATCTACCAAAAGGAACAAGTGAGGCAAACATTAAAGGAATTGAGTTTCTTAGGAAATGAATCAGTTCTAGATTTTGGATGTGGTGATGGTGTGGTTACAAACCTACACAGTTCTTAGTTCCATCCGTCATAGCGTGGTAATAGTTGACCTCCCTTTGTTAGTGCTCTCTGGTCGCTGAAAAAACGATATTCGGATGACGCTCCATGGTCAGCTGAAGATTAACAG
>CALBNC010000020.1 GCA_937896195.1 uncultured Gammaproteobacteria bacterium | reverse complement strand
TATGAATACATAAATGGCTGAAGTGAAGTTAGAACAACAAGTAATTTGGTGGAGAAAGAGGGATTCGAACCCTCGGTACGTTACCGTACACCCGCTTTCCAAGCGAGCAAATTAAACCGCTCTGACATTTCTCCGTAAAAAAGAATATTTTACGTTAATATAGTCTTAAAATTTCCCATTAATAGATTTTGCTAAATTTACGTAAGAATCCTACTTTTTGATCAAAATAACACCTAAAACAGGCTAATTAAGTCACTGAATAGGCATTTTTACCCATAATTTTTGTATATTTCAACACAAATCTAGCGTATTTTTGGAATTTTTAGCTAATTTTCATGCCAGCTTTGGCGCCAGAATCTGGCGATAAGATGTGTAATGACTTGCCATCACCCGCTGCTAGAACCATGCCTTCAGACATGCCGAATTTCATTTTTCGTGGTGTAAGATTTGCTACCATTACTGTGAAACGGCCCTCTAAATCTTCAGGTGCATAATGCGCTTTAATGCCTGCAAAGACATTGCGTGTTTTTTCTTCACCAATATCTAGTGTGAGTTGTAATAATTTATCAGCGCCTTCAACATGCTGAGCTTTAACAATTTTAGCAATGCGTAAATCTATTTTAGTAAAATCATCAATTTGAATCATATTATCATCCTTTTTTTCTTCATCTTTTTGCACGGTGGTTTGTTTTGAAGCTGCAATCACTTGCTCAATTTGCTCATCTTCGATGCGCGACATAAGTGACTTAAACCTATTGATTTTGTGTTTGGTTAGTGGATGCTTAATATCTGCCCAATTAAACGCTTCAATATTTAAAAACTCTTCAGCTTGTTTGGCCATATCAGGTAACACTGGCTTTAAATATGTCATTAACACTCTGAATAAGTTTAGTGCAAGCGAGGTTACATCATGAACCTGCGCCTCTTTCCCCTCTTCTTTGATCAATTGCCAAGGTTTATGCTCGTCAATATATTGATTAGCCTTATCAGCCAGTTTCATAATTTCGCGCATGGCTTGATTGTAATTGCGCGCTTCATATAACTTAGCAATAACGTCACCTTGGGCAACGAACTCATTGTAAAGCTCTGGCTCGATAGAATAAGCAGACAGTGTCTTGTCAAACTTTTTGACCAAAAATCCTGCTGAGCGTGAGGCGATATTGACCACTTTACCGACTAAATCAGAATTTACGCGTTGCTTAAAGTCTTGAAGATTAAGGTCGATATCATCAATTTTAGCTGAAAGCTTATAAGCATAATAATAACGCAAACACTCAGGATTAAGGCTTTCTAAATAAGTTCTTGCTTGAATAAATGTACCACGAGATTTGCTCATTTTTTGGCCGTTAACGGTTAAAAATCCATGTGCATAAATAGCAGTAGGCGTGCGGTAGTTAGCACCCATTAGCATTGCAGGCCAAAATAGTGCATGGAAATATACAATGTCTTTTCCAATAAAGTGATACAACTCAGTTTTGGAGTCTTTATCAAAGTACTCGTTAAAGTCCAAGCCTTGGGTGTCACACAACTTTTTAAAACTTGCCATGTAGCCGATTGGTGCATCAAGCCATACATAGAAGTACTTATTCTCTACACCAGGAATTTGAAAGCCAAAATACGGTGCATCACGAGAAATATCCCATTGCTGCAGTCCTTGCTCGAACCACTCTGCAAGTTTATTACTTACTTCTGTTTGTAAGTGCCCTGCTTTTGTCCACTGCTTTAGCTGAGTTTCAAACTGAGGCAGGTCAAAGAAATAATGCTCTGAATCTTTAGTAATTGGTGTAGCGCCTGAAACAGCTGATCTTGCATTAATCAGCTCTGTTGGTGCATAGGTCGCGCCACAAGACTCGCAATTATCACCGTACTGGTCTTTTGCGCCACACTTAGGGCATTCGCCACGAATAAAACGATCCGGTAAGAACATTTTTTTCTCAGGATCAAATGCTTGAGAAATAGTGCGCGTTTTAATAAATCCACTATCATTTAGTTTGTTATAAATACCAGAAGAGATTTCTTTATTTTCTGGACTGTGCGTAGAGTGATATTGGCTAAATCCAATAGAAAATTCTTTAAAATCTGCCTGATGACGCTCACTCACACCCTTGATTAGCTCTTCAGGAGTAATACCTAGCTCGTTTGCCTTAAGCATGATTGGCGTACCATGGGCATCATCTGCACAGACGTAATGACACTCATGTCCCATCATTTTTTGAAAGCGCACCCAAATATCAGTTTGGATATATTCAAGTAAGTGACCAAGGTGGATTTCGCCATTGGCATAAGGCAGTGCAGAGGTAACTAAAATTTTTCTTGAATTCATAAGATAAGCTTATTAATATTAAGGTTGTGTGATATCGTTATACGATAAAATAGCATCATTTTACTTAATCAGGCGCACTAATATGGCAGATTTAACCATTGATAACATTAATAGCATTTTAAGCAGTGTTGTTGATAAATACACCGAGCAAGACATTGTCTCTTCAAACGCAATTAACAATATTAATATTGATGGCGATAAAGTTGAAATCACGGTTGAACTTAACTACCCAGCTAAAGGCTACCATGACGAGCTAAGCAAGCAAATTACGGATGCTTTAGCTGGAAATGATATTAATAATGTTAGTGTCACTATTAATACCAAGATCGTTAAGTACTCAACGCAAAAAGGTGTTGCAATCCTTTCAGAAGTTAAAAATATTATTGCTGTTGCTTCTGGTAAAGGTGGTGTTGGTAAATCTACAACTGCCGTTAACCTAGCATTAGCATTGCAAGCAGAAGGTGCAAAAGTTGCTATTTTAGATGCTGATATTTACGGCCCATCACAGCCAAGAATGCTGGGTGTTAGCAAGCTAAAACCAGACACGTCTGCTGAAGGTAAGTTATTGCCAATTCTAGGTCACGGCATGCAGAGTATGTCAATCGGTTATTTAGTTGCCGAAGACAATCCAATGATTTGGCGTGGCCCTATGGTTACTCAAGCGTTAGAGCAAATGCTACGTGATACATTATGGCGTGGTGTTGATTATATGATTATTGACTTACCACCAGGTACGGGTGACACGCAGTTAACACTGTCACAAAAAATCCCTGTTAGTGGTTCTATAATTGTTACAACACCTCAAGATATTGCCTTGTTAGATGCTAGAAAAGGCTTAAAAATGTTTGAAAAAGTTAACATTCCAATTCTAGGTATTGTTGAGAACATGTCTTTACATATTTGCTCTAAGTGTGGCCATGAAGAAGCTATATTTGGTACTGGTGGTGGTGAATTAATGGCCAAAGAAGCAGATGTAAACTTCTTAGGCGCACTACCATTAGAGATGGATATTAGAACCGATGTGGACGAAGGCACGCCAACAGTTGCTAAAGACCCAGATGGTAGAATTGCTGAAATCTACAAAGAGATTGCTAGAAAAGTGAGTGCTAAGCTAACTCAGCAAAATCGTGCCATGAGTTCATTCCCAAGTATCACTATTGAATAATACTTCTTTAAGCTGTTTATAGTCTTGTAAACAGCTTAAAAAGTCATTAAACTATAAAGCCTTAATCAGGCTTTTTTTTCGTATGGACTATTTTCAACAATTTAAAGGTCGTTTTATTGGCATTATGCAATTAGATGACTGTGACACATTACTACAAACACTTGTTAATAATCCAGATGACTGGTTTTTTTATGACACACTAAAATCAATGCCAAGCAAGGCTCTTGATGCTAGCGTGTTTGTTGATAGCATTAAACAAATAAAATCTATTGTAGATGATGAGCATGATGAGCGCTATTGCGGAATTGTGTATGCAGATGATTTAAAAAATCCAACTTTTATTAAGATATTTCATCCCAAAAATTTAGGAAAAAGTTGCGGTAGCAGTGAAAATCCGCCCATACCAAAGTGGCTTATTTCTAAAGAAAAACCAATGGATGTTGTTGCTGAATTTGGCGCACAAAAAGAGCCTGAAGGATTTACCTCTAAATATCTAAAGTTTTAAAAAACACAATTCTAGATAAAGAGTTTTTTATTGTGTGAGGCAGATTCATAGACATCAATAAAATGATAAAGCTGAAGTCTAATGGTTTTCAGAAACCTGGTTAATTGTATACTTTGGAATCTCTACTACTAAGTCAGTATCGCTCAACACTGACTGACAAGATAGGCGCGAATCTGGATCTAAACCCCATGCTTTATCTAGCATATCATCTTCTATTTCATCAGATTCAGCTAGTGAATCAAAACCTTCACGTACGTAAATATGGCAAGTTGTACAAGCATTTGACATCTCACAAGCATGTTCGATTTCAACATCGTTTGCGAGCATAGCATTACAAACTGTTTCTCCAGCTTTAGCTTCGATAACAATACCTTCTGGGCATAAATCATGGTGAGGTAAGATGATAATTTGTGGCATGTTAATTTCCTAATTTTTCAATGGGTTAAAATTCATCGACATTATGGCCTTGCATGGCTTTCATAACTGCAGTATTCATTCGCATTTCTACAAACTTTCCACAGGCCTTTTCAAGGTTGTCTATTTTACTTTTAATAATTTTTTTGTCATTATCAAGGGCTACAGCTTCTAATTCGACTTTAGCTTCTAATATACTCTTAAGCATCTTTTTATCAAGCATATCTTGGTCTTTATCAAGGGCAGATTCAATAGCTTCAAGCGTTCTACTTGCATCTACTTGCACCTCATGTAGTTGTCTTGCATGGATATCAGATTTAGCAAAAAGAATAGAATCTTTAAGCATTTTCTCCATCTCGCTCTCGGTTAGACCATATGAAGGCTTAATAATTACTTCAGTCTTAACGCCTGATATTTTCTCTGAAGCATTAACCGATAATAAGCCATCGGCATCTACTTGAAATTCTACGTGTATACGAGCATTACCGGCAACCATTGGTGGAATGCCTTTTAAATCAAACCGACCGAGTGATCGACAGTCTTTTACAAGCTCACGCTCACCTTGTAAAACATGGATACTCATGGCAGTTTGCCCATCTTTAAAAGTGGTGAATTCTTGAGCGCGAGTAATAGGAATGGTGGTATTTCGATGAACCACCTTCTCTACCAACCCACCCATAGTCTCTAGGCCTAGCGACAATGGTAATACATCAAGTAATAACATGTCATCAGTTGACTTATTGCCCGCTAGTAAATTTGCCTGAATAGCAGCACCTTTAGCAACAACCTCATCTGGATTAATAGAGCACAGTACCGGCTTATTAAATAACTCGCTCACCATTGATCGTACCAATGGCATACGAGTAGAGCCACCAACCATAATAATATCTTTAACATCACTCATATCTACTTGCGCATCACGAAGTGCACGCTTAACCAGTAATAAGGTACGCTTAATAAGTTTTGTAGATAATTCGTCGAATTTTTCTCGTGTAATTTTATAAGGGGTTTCAATGCAATCAAATTCTGCAAGATCTTTAGTGCTTAAAGTTTCTTTAGCCGTACGAGAAAATTGCTTAATTTTTTGTATTTGAGTGGGTGTAAGCTCAGTAATACCCATTTTGTCAGTACAGTCATCAATAATTAACTGATCAAAATCATCACCGCCTAGAGTTGAATCACCGCCAGTAGCTAATACTTTAAAAACACCCTTACTAAAGCTCAAGATAGAGATGTCAAAAGTACCACCACCTAAATCATAAATGGCATGAATACCCTCTTCGCCGGACTCTAAGCCATAAGCCACTGCAGCTGCTGTTGGCTCATTAAGTAAACGCAGCGTATTTAGCCCGGCCAAAGTGGCCGCATCTTTTGTTGCTTGACGCTGTGCATCGTTGAAGTAAGCAGGAACAGTAATCACCGCACCTACTAATTCTCCACCTAATGACTCTTCAGCTCGCTGTTTTAAGGCGGATAAAATACTACTTGAAATTTCAACAGCAGATAAATTACCCATTGCCGTATGAAATAAAACGTTATTGCCATTTTCAACCAGTTGATAAGGGCAATTTTTAAATTCTTTTACCTCTTTATATCCCAGCCCCATAAAGCGCTTAACAGAGACAATGGTATTAGTTGGATCAGTTTTCGCATAAGGACATGCATCACAACCAACGGTTAGTTTATTGTCTTTGCCACAATGCACAACTGATGGAAGAATTGATTCATTGTTTTCATCAGTAAGAACAACACTTTGACCGCTCTTTACAGAAGCTACCAATGAATTTGTAGTGCCTAGATCAATACCAATCGCTAATTTATGCTGGTGAGGGGCGCTAGATTGTCCAGGCTCAGATATTTGTAATAATGCCATTATTTATATCCACTCATCTAATAGCTGCTTTGCCTGGAGATTTAGCTGCTCATAAAATTTTAACTCTCTGACCATATTCTTAATTTGATTTTTGTTTTGAGTGGAATTAAACGCTTCACTAATATTATCAATATTTTTCTTGATCTTGCTGGATATTTTTTCAATAAATTCATCTAACTCTAATTCATCTTTATCAGCTTCAATTGTCTCTAACGCTTCTCTTAACTCTATTTGTGACAATAAGAAGCTTACATCCATTTTCGTGTCTTTTTCATCAAAAGCATTAATACCTTCTAATTCAAGAAGGTAAGTCGAACGCAATAATGCCGACTTTAATGTGTCATAAGCCGTATTAATTAAAGAAGTATTTTGCAGTGCCAGATTTTTCTCTTTAGCACCACTGATAGCAAAGTTATCAGGATGAAACTTTGCCACTTGATGCTGATAAGCAGATTCAAGCTTGGCTAGGTCGGTATTAAAATTTGGCGTTAATGAAAATAACTCGAAATAGTTTTTCATAGATCTTGAAGAATTATACGATTAGCTACACAGTGAACGATTCGCCACAGCCACATTCAGCTTTAGCATTAGGATTGTTAAATTCAAAACCTTCATTCAACCCCTCTTTAACGTAATCAACTTCAGTACCGTCAAGATAGATCAAACTTTTAGCATCAATAATAACTTGAACACCGTTATTTTCAAACACTGTGTCGTCATTATTGGTGCTATCAACAAATTCGATGTTATAGCCTAATCCTGAACAACCGGTAGTTTGCACGCTAAGACGTATACCAATACCAGAGCCACGATTAGTTAAAAAATTGACGACACGCTTGGCAGCAGTGTCTGTTAAGCTTATTGCCATAGTGAGTTATGCTTTACTTTTAATATCGTTAATGGCAGCCTTAATTGCATCTTCTGCAAGAACTGAACAATGTATCTTCACAGGCGGCAATGATAGCTCTTCAGCGATATCAGTATTTTTGATTTTTAATGCCTCATCAAGTGTTTTACCTTTAACCCATTCTGTTAACAACGAGCTAGATGCAATTGCTGAACCACAACCATATGTTTTAAACTTAGCATCTTCAATGATGCCGTCATCGTTAACCTGAATTTGAAGACGCATTACATCGCCACAAGCTGGTGCACCGACCATACCAGTACCTACATTTTTTGCATCTTTATCTAGTACACCAACGTTGCGAGGATTCTCATAATGATCTAGTACCTTTTCACCGTATGCCATGTTATTTCTCCTTTGTGTTTTATTGGGTTAGTGTAGTCTTTTTAGTGACTACTAACCCTTATATATTTTAAGTAATTTAGTGAGCCGCCCATTCAACTTTGCTAATATCAATGCCGTCTTTGAACATATCCCAAAGTGGCGATAAATCACGTAATTTTTGAACTTTTTCACGCACCAAATCTATTGCCTTATCTATATCTTGCTCGGTAGTATAACGACCAATACTAAATCTAATTGATGAGTGAGCTAGTTCGTCTGATAAACCTAACGCACGTAGTACGTATGAAGGCTCAAGGCTTGCTGATGTACAAGCAGAGCCTGAAGATACAGCAATATCATTAATTGCCATCATTAAAGACTCGCCTTCAACATAGTTAAAACTAATGTTTAGGTTACCCGGAATACGAGAATCCATATCACCATTAATAACCACTTCTTCCATGCCATCAAAACCAGCAAGTAAACGAGCACGTAACATACCAAATCTTATATGTTCATCAGCCATTTCAGCATTAGCAATAGCGAAAGCTTCACCCATGCCAACAATTTGGTGTGTTGCTAATGTGCCAGAACGCATACCGCGCTCATGGCCGCCACCATGCATTTGTGCTTCTAGACGAATTCTTGGATTACGCTGCACATACAATGCGCCTATACCCTTTGGACCATAAATTTTATGAGCCGAAAAACTCATTAAATCAACAGGCAGCTCGCTTAAGTTAATTGGGATTTTTCCTGCAGATTGCGCTGCATCAACATGAAAGAAAGTTTTATTTTCACGACACAAGTTACCAATTGTTTCAATATCCTGAATCACACCAATTTCATTATTCACATGCATGATTGATACTAAGATTGTATCTTCACGCATAGCAGCCTTCAAGACATTAATATCCAATAAGCCGTTAGGCAATGGATCAAGATAATCTACCTCATAACCTTCGCGTTCAAGCTGACGACAAGTGTCAAGCACAGCTTTATGCTCTGTTTTCAGGGTAATAATGTGTTTGCCTTTTTTATGATAAAAATGGGCAATACCCTTAATAGCTAAATTGTTAGATTCAGTTGCACCAGAAGTCCAAACGATCTCTTTAGAATCAGCACCAATTAAATCAGCAACCTGTTGACGTGCCTTTTTTACAGCTATATCTGCTTGCCATCCGTAATAATGAGAATTTGAAGCAGGGTTTCCAAAATCACCATCCATTGTTAAGTGTTTCATCATTTCTTCTGCAACACGCTTATCGACTGGTGTTGTTGCTGAATAGTCCATATAAATAGGGTTTGACATAGTCTTATAATCCTTTATTTAAGTTATGATCGTCTATCACCATTTGCAAGGTTTTGCCGGTCAAGAAGGTTCTAATTTGCTCGCTTACTTCACACCATAATTGGTGAGAAATACACTGGCGTCCATTATTACAAGCAGACATACCTTTACAACGACGTAAATCAATATTTTCGTCAACTGCTTCAATAATCTGAGTTAAATTGATATCTTTAGCTGCTACATCTAGCAAGTACCCGCCACCAGGGCCACGAACACTTTTGACCAGCTCAGCACGACGCAATTTAGAAAAAAGTTGCTCTAAATAAGATAAAGAAATATTTTGTCGTTGGGAAATGATATCTAGAGTAATAGGCTTACCTGTATCGTTAGATGCTAAATCTAACATGGCAGTTACTGCGTAACGTCCTTTTGTTGTTAATTGCATATCGGTCTCGTGTATAAAAGTAAACAGATTATTATTATATACTTAACCAACTATTTTAGTCAAGTAAAAAATATACTATTTTAGTCAGGTATAGAATTAAGGTTATTTACTCTCTATTTCTAAGTCATTAACAGAGCTATCTTTTTGATCTTTAATGTTTAATTCTTTAGAAACTTTATGCAGTTGAGCATCAACATCATGCAAATGCAGCAAAATTGAATTAATCGCTTTAATAGTAGGATCATCTTCACTACCACCTACTGCATAAGAATCAAAGCGGTCTGATTTAACACTCTTATCTTTAAGGACGCGCCCTGGAACGCCAGCAACGGTCTTTCCGGCTTCAATAGACTTAACAACAACAGAGTTTGAGCCCACCTTAACATTATCACCTAAAGTAATTGGACCTAAGATTTTAGCACCAGCGCCAATGACAACGTTGTTACCTAAAGTGGGATGGCGCTTACCTTTTTTCCAAGTAGTTCCACCCAAAGTAACGCCATGATAAAGGGTTACATCATCACCAATTTCAGCAGTTTCACCAATCACCACACCCATACCATGGTCGATAAAAAATCGACGACCGATAGTTGCACCAGGATGGATTTCAATACCAGTAAACCAGCGAGATAACATTGAGATAAAACGAGCAAGCCATTTAAGTTTTAAAAGCCACAATCGATGCGTTAAACGATAGAATAGCATCGCCTGAACACCCGAATAACAAGTGATTATCTCGAAGGTATTTCTAGCGGCTGGGTCGCGCTCAAAAACGCTTTGTATGTCTTCTATAAATCTCATGGCAAAATTATATCATAAATTACTAATAATCTGAATTGCTCAATGAGCATTATGGATCATCATTACAGTCTTGGTTGTGATGAATAATCAATCGTTGTCCTAAAACGCTTGTAATTCCATAAATACTGCTCTGGATTCGTTTTAACTAGATCTTCAATCACTTGATTCATTATAGTTACATCTTCTTCAAGAGAGTCTTGTTCAGAGAGAATATTCACCGGCTTAAGGTAAAGCTCGTAGCCTCTTCCCTTAGGCAGTCTGAGCGCCCAAGTGAGTAGTACTTTAGCGTTATTTTTTCTAGCCAATTTTACTAATAGTGTCATACTTCTTGCATTTGTACCAAAAAATGGTGCTAAAACACCTCCCTCTTCACCTGGATCTTGATCAGGCAAGATACCAATTAACTCTTTATTTTTAATAGCACGCTGAAGTTTTATAACGCCTTTTTTGTCCGCAGTAGCCATCGACAAACCGTGCTTTTCTCTATTTTTAATGAGTAGCGCCTCTTGCTTGGATTTTTTAAGAGGCTTGTATAAAAATGTGACAGGTGTATTGATTGACAGCACTCGACCAGTAATCTCCCAACAACCAAAATGAGGCACTAATAAAATGACAGGTTGATCGGTTTGCAAGTGCTCAATCCCTGTCGTTTTTACAATCTGTTTGGCATTATTATCAAAACTTCTTAGCCAAATAAAACCTGATTCACTCAACCCCTTGCCCGTTTCAATTAGCGATTTTTTAATCAACAATTGCTGCTTGGAGGGTGTTAAATTAGGAAAACAAGTGTTGATATTTATACTCACGACTTGCTTAGAGTCGCTATTAGTTAGGTATAAATAACGACCAATCAACGAGCCAACAAAATGGTTTAACCTAAGCGGCATAATTGAAAATAGTGTCAGGATAAGTTTAATCATTAACTTCATTTAGCATTGGTTTCATGGCACTAAGTAAATTTTTATATAGGCTGGGTGTGCGCTTTTCTTCGGTTAATAGCCACTGTTTAAAATGGTCACGCTCAGTTGGCATAGTAAAGCACGCCGGGCATGAATCAGCTATTACTGGCAAGTTTGCAGTGGCTGCAAAATCAGCTAATTGTCGCTCCCGTACATAAGCCATAGGACGAATAACTCGCAAATCTTTAGCATCATTAATGTAGTGCGCTTTCATAGTTTGAATTTTGCCATTATGGCACATACTCATCATTAAGCTCTCACTTAAATCATCCAAATGCTGGCCAAGTGCCAAAACATTGTAGCCTTCAAGTCTGGCTACTTTATACATCAATCCGCGTTTAATACGTGCACAAAAAGAACAATAAGAATCTCCTTTCATGCTTTCTTTGGCTTGTTCAAGAATAGGGAATTCTTCAAAAAAATACGGTGTATCAAACTTTTTAAAGAAACTTGTGAGTGCCTGAGGCTCAAAACCCTCCACTTGAGGATCGATAGTGACCACGCCTAAATCAAAATGAATGGGCGCATGGCGCTGAAAATGTCTGAGTAAATGAAATAAACTTAAGGAATCTTTACCGCCAGAAACAGCTAATAAAATTTTATCACCCTCTTTAATCATGCCAAAATCTTTAATGGCACGACCTACTGGCTTTAGCAGTAATTTAGGTAGGACTATTCTTGGTAGAGCCATTGTCTTTGTTGGTTGGTGATTTTCTCATTAGTCTCAGAGATTAAGCTTAGTTGGCAAAATGATGGGGTAATTTTACCAATAGCAACTGAAATCTCAAGTAATAATTCGTCGCGCAATATGCCAACTTTAATCACATCACCCTCGATGTGTTTATTAATCTGCGCAATTAGCTCTTTGTCTTTGAGCTGCTGGTAGTTAACACTCACAATTTTATCACCCACATAAAGGCCTGCATGTTGGGCACTAGAGTTAGAAAACACTTGTGTAATATGACTAAACTCACCTTGAGTTTTGATACTTAAACCAAAATCAGACAAATCCTTTTCATGCTTTACAAATTCACACTCAACGCCTACATAGGCAAAGCTAGCTTGTAATGGAAGCTCCTTTACATCATAGAGATAATCATCAAAAAATTGGCTTAAATCGCTATTAGTTATTTGATTCACAATTATTTGAATGGTGTTATTTTCCAGACCATACTCTTGATAATGCTCCCAAGCATATTGCAATACATTATCCAATGACTTTTGATTATCAGTTTGTTTTCTAATCTCTATATCCAAAACGAAGGCAAGTAATGCACCTTTAGTGTAGTAGCTTACAATGGCGTTAGGTGCATTTTCATCTTGCTGATAAAACTTAGTCCAAGCCGCATAGCTCGACTGCGCTAATGATTGCGTAAAGCGCCCTGTTGATTTTTGCACGCGGGTAATGGTTTGTGCAAATAACGCCAGATACTGTTCTGGTTTTAATAGCTTTGATCTGAGTAAAGATAATTCGTCATAATAAGAGGTGAAGCCTTCAAAAATCCACAACTGTTCAGTATAGTTTTCACGGCTTAAATCTAGCTGATGAAAACTAGCAGGCTTAATAGTTTTAACCCACCAAGAATGGAAATATTCATGTGAACAAAGCGCTAAAAAACGAGTGTACTCATTATTAATATCACCCATATTAATTTCAGGCAGCTCTTTTCTTGAGCAAATCAAACTACATGAGTTTTTATGCTCCAGGCCGCCATAACCCTGGGTTCTGACCAGAGTTAAAAATAAGTAATCATCAAAAGGCATGTCATTGTTAAAAAAAGCGACATGATGCTGGCAAATAGTTTTTAAGTCTTGCTTTAAACGAGAGATATCGGCATTTTGCATGCCGGTCAAAGCCATTTGATGTTTAACATTATTCACTTCAAAATTAAACAATGTGAAATCAGACATTTCAACGGGATGATCAATCAAATCTTGATAATCATTTGCCTCAAAATTTAAAGTAGAAATTTTCTTAAGCCCTGTAGCAATGGACCAATTACCGAGTGTTTGACTACTTTCTGCAGGTTTAATACTTAGCTCGCAACTTTCATCTTCAAAACCCAGTGGCAACAAAAACACACTGGTGCCATTAAAAAATGCCCTTTCATTAGTAAGATAAGCACTTCTTACTGATAAATCAAAAGCATACACTTTATAACTTAAAGTAATCTCACCAGTACATGGGCTAGCAATCCAGTGGTTTTTATCTATTGACTTAATCTTTAGCACTTGCTCGCAACAATGCGCCTGAATACTAACTATATTTTTAGCGAAATCTCGAATTAAATAACTTCCAGGAATCCAACTTGGTAGAGAAAAAACTTGGCCTAATGGATTGGGATTTTGAAGTTTAAGCTCAACCTCAAACAAGTGAGCATGTAAATTTTTAGGGGTGATTGTATATTTAATTGCCACTACAACAGTTGATCAACAGCCGCTTGAAATTCTAATACAGATTTTTGATACTTAAGCGCTTCTTGTGCATAGCTTGAGCGAACCTCTTGAACGTTGTTTTGCGCTGAAATTACAAAACTAACTGGAGAATTTCCTAATTCATAGCGCCGCTTTTCTTCTTGCGCTCTAGACTTTGCAATTTCAATTCGAGCTTGGTATGAATTTAAAAGCTTGGCTAAATGGTCGACCTTCTTGTCAAGTACACTTGCCTGAATGGTAAGTTTTAACAACAACTCAGCTGTGTTTTCTTTGGCCTTAGTAAGCTCTATTTGGGTTTTTCCTAGTGCAGATTTTGCTTTCGTATTACCCAATGGATAGCTTAGGCCTAATCCTACATTCCAAATATCATCTATATCTCGCCCAGCGCCTAAATTTAAATCTAGCTTTAACTCGGTGTTATTTTTATCACTTTTTAATTGTCTTGTAAGTAGCTCTTGCTCAAGCTTTGCCACTTTCATTTCAGTAGTGTTTACTTGTAAATGTTTGCGCAGATTTCCCAAATTTGATTGATATAATTGATATAAATCAAACTCGCTACTCATAGATTGAGCGGGCATATCAAGAGTGATCGCAAGCTCTTGCTTTAATAAATCCAAATCCTGCTCAGCTTGCAGATGCTTCTGATAGGCGCGCTGATAGGCATCTTCTTGTAACAATACATCCACCTTATCAACCACTGATTGAGAAAACTTATCTTTTACAAGTTTCAACTCTTGCTCAGCCAGTTCAAGTCGGCTACTCGTTAAAGAAAACTGTTGCTGAGCATGGCTTAAATCTACCAGCTTAAATAATTGGGCCAGTACAAATGCCTCTTCACTTTGCTCTAATTTAAGCGAGGTGATATTAGTTTTAATACTTGATAAATCAGTTAACAATCGATCGTTAACACCATTTACATTTTTTAGTAAGGGTAGTGTGTAATTAACCAAAAATTTATCACTGGTTAATGCGGTTGTTTTGCTCGAGATATCACTCCAAGACTTGCTAATGGAAACATCTGCACCCGTGTCTACTAACTTATGCGATGCAGTAATACTACCACTAGAGATTTGTGTATTTAGCTTATTTTCAGAGTCTATTGAGCTTCCAAGTACCCAATCCTGATTGGCAGTGCTAGCAACATAATCAAGCTGTGAAGATTGTTTCTCGAGCCCTTGCTGCGTAAAAAATGGATGTGTGTTTTTTAAGCGATCAACAAACTCAATTTGAGTCATTGCCATAGCATTTGTGCTTAATAATAAAGTAATACTTAAATTTAGGGTTTTGTTCATTTTGGAATAGATTTTGTAATTTCGTTAATAATAGCGTATAGCTTCTTGCCCGTGGTGTCAATCACTATATCGGCTACTTCTTGGTAAAAAGACTCGCGAGCCTCAAGTATATCTTTAATGGTTTGCTCTCGATTAGTAGAGCGTTCCAACAAAGGTCTAGATTTTGATCTAACAGTTCGAGCAACCAACTGCTCAACACTTGATGACAAATACACCACAAAGCTATTATGTTTTAATAATTCTCGATTCTCAGGCCTGATAACAATACCACCACCCGTTGCGATAACGATATTAGAAATCTCACACAAATCAGTCAACATACTAGTTTCGCGATTGCGAAAACCCTCTTCACCTTCCACATCAAAAATATGATCAATAGCAACGCCGGTACGAGCAACAATTTCAAAATCTGAATCAAAAAAATCACGCTTAAGCACACAGGCTAGGCGTCGACCAACCGAAGTTTTGCCAGAACCCATTGGTCCGACTAAAACAATATTGGTCACTTTATCAAGCATTATTAATTAAATCAGTTCGTAACTTGCGCCGCAATAAGGACAAGTGCCTTTGCCTTTATCATCAAACTGGATAAATACTTTAGGGTGCATGTTCCATTGTTGTACGTCTTCTGGCGGACAGTGAAACGGCAAGTCTTTTGCCTCCACATTAGAGTGACTTATATATTTCTGTTGAGAGTCACCTACTATTTCATTCATTAGCACAAGCCTTTTGCAATCCAAGATTGGTACTGCTTATTACGTCCATAAACACAATCAAAATAAAGGGTTTGTAGTACTTCAGTCACAGGCCCACGAGAACCGTTGCCAATAGTGCGATTATCCAATTCACGAATTGGTGTAACTTCCGCTGCAGTGCCTGTAAAGAAAGCCTCATCTGCACAATAAACCTCATCACGAGTAATACGCTTTTCTACAACTTTGTAGCCTAAATCAGTTGCCAATTTAAAAATTGTGTCGCGAGTAATACCTTCTAAAGCAGATGTTAAATCTGGCGTGTAAATGACACCATCACGTACGATAAAGAAGTTCTCACCACTACCTTCTGCTACAAAACCATCCACATCTAACAATAATGCTTCATCGTAACCATCTGTTAGCGCTTCTTGAAGTGCTAACATTGAGTTAATGTAGTTGCCGTTAGCCTTGGCTTTAGTCATAGAAATATTAACATGATGACGCGTATAGCTTGAAGTCTTAATACGAATACCATTTTTCATATTGTCTTCGCCTAAGTATGAACCCCATTCCCACGCAGCAATAATCGTATGAACTTTCAAGCCCTCAGCACGAAGCCCCATGCCTTCTGAGCCATAAAAACACATTGGACGAATGTAGGCACTATCCAAGTTATTCTTAGCAACCGCATCTTTTTGCGCTTGGTTAATTTCTTCTTTAGAAAAACCAATGTCCATATTCATAATTTTGGCTGAATTGAACAAGCGATCTGTGTGCTCTTCAAGTCTAAAAATCGCTGGACCAGTAGCAGTTTCATAGGCACGAACACCTTCAAAAACGCCCATGCCGTAATGAAGCGTATGCGTTAATACATGAACCTTAGCCTCACGCCAATCTACCCACTCACCATCAAACCAAATTAATCCATCTCTATCGTCAAATCCTGGCATTTTTACTCCTTATCTAATTCAAACGCACTGTGTAATGAGCGCACAGCTAATTCTAAATATTTTTCATCAATGATCACTGAAATCTTAATCTCACTAGTAGAAATCATTTGAATGTTAATCCCTTCATGGTGCAATACTTCAAACATTTGCGAAGCAATACCCGCATGTGAGCGCATACCAAGTCCTACTAACGACACTTTAACAACCTTGTTATCGCTTTGCACGCCAATAGCACCCAGCTCTTCACAAACTATTTCTAAAATACTTAGCGCTTTGGCAAAATCATTACGATGCACGGTAAAGGCAAAGTTAGTCAGCCCTTCACGAGCAGAGACACTTTGTACAATCATATCAACTTCAATATTCGCACTACTAATCGCCTTTAGAATTTTAAAGGCAATACCTGGCTTATCTGGCACACCAATTAAGCTTAATTTTGCCTCATCTTGATTATGCGCAATGCCTGAAATAACTGCTTGTTCCACAATGTTTTCCTCACTAGTAATTAATGTACCAACCGGGTTATCAATCAATGATGACAACACCCTTAAAGGTACTTTGTATTTTGATGCAAACTCAACAGAGCGAATTTGCAAAACTTTAGAGCCGAGTGATGCCATCTCTAGCATCTCTTCATAGCTTACTGATTTCATTTTACGAGCATTTGGCTCAATACGAGGATCAGTGGTGTACACGCCATCCACATCCGTATAAATCTGGCACTCGTCTGCTTTAAGTGCTGCGGCTAATGCCACAGCAGTTGTATCCGAGCCACCACGACCAAGTGTTGTAATATGGCCATGCTCATCAATACCTTGAAAGCCAGCAACGACAACAACCTTACCTGCATTTAAACTGGCATGAATACGATGATCATCGATTGATTTAATACGTGCTTTGCCGTGTTCAGAGTCGGTCACAATTCGCACCTGAGAGCCCAAATAACTAATCGCATCACAACCCAATTGTTGAAGCGCCATAGACAATAATGAAATGGTTACTTGCTCGCCTGTAGTTAGTAGCATGTCCATTTCACGCAGCGAAGGTACATCCTGAATCTCTTGCGCTAAAGCAGTCATTCGATTAGTCTCGCCACTCATGGCAGAAACACTTACGACCAGCTGATCACCACCATCTGCAAATGCTTTAATTTTTTGTGCAACTGCTTGAATTCGCTCAACCGAACCAACCGATGTTCCACCATATTTTTGTACAATTAACGCCATTAAACTATCTATCAATATTATTCTTCAGAATTATACCTTTATCCACTTTTTCTAAATTTCTATTTTCATGATACGGGCCTTGCCCGTATCATGAAAAATTAACGCTCAAAAATCTTATCTAAATCCGTATCCTTTACGATAAGACCCTTATTTTCACCAAATACTTTAGAAGTGGCTCTGGAAAATTCTTTATACTCATCTAACGTCCCAATTTCATCAATAATAGACTTTATCTCTTGCTGATCACAAATAGATTCACCTAGTTCATTCCCAAAATACTCGAAAATACTTGATTTAACCAAATTTTCCTTAGGATCTATTCGATGATGAACATGGTTTAAATTTACATATACCGACAATACTGGCAAGCCAAATTCACCGTCAATCATATTTGCCTTAAATTTCCCTTGGAACAAAGATCCAGATCGTTTGTGCTTATTATTAAAATACACCGTGTAACTTGTGCCCAACTTTTGCATAAATTTAGAGATTCCATTTTCCGATTCTTGTTTTAATACCAAGTGAAAATGATTCGGCAGAAGACAATACGAAATAATTGAAACCAATTTGGCTTCATCTTTTTCAATAGATATCTCACCTGACGCTCTCGATCTTTTTAACTTTAAATTATTATTCACATTGTCAATATTTAAATCAATCAACCTTTTAAAGAAATAATACAAATCCTCTTTTGTTTGAAAGATTGTCCTTTTATCAACGCCTCGATTAAACACGTGGTAATAATGGTCTTTTACAAATGGTATTTTTCGTATTGACATACCTACCTCCTTTCTTGTTTCATGATACGGGCCTTGCTCGTATCATGAAAGGGAAAATAATAAGCCGCAAAGCCTATTATTCTATTCTTTAAATTTTGATACGGGCAAGGCCCGTATCAGGCCTTATTTCTTGTTGCCAAACACGTATTTTGGTTTAAAGATATAAACCAATAGTGGGATGATGGTTAGTGCTAAAACCACATCAATGATTAGTGCTTCGGAGATGAACACACCCAGTGCCCAAGTGTTAGCCAACTGAGTCATCAATAGTGGAATAAAGCTTGCTATTAGCACCACAATTGATGCAAATACTGCAGCACCTGTTGTTTCAAGTGTATTTTGCAATGATTCAACCCACTGTCCACCGGTGGCTTGCATCTCTTCACGTAGGCGCGAGATCATGTAAATTCCATAGTCAACACCTAATCCCATCGCAATTGATAATGACACCAGCGTGGCGAAATGCAAATTACCCGACCAATTTTCGACACTGGTAAAGTAAGCACCTAAACCATATTGCCCGAACAGCGTAACCAACAACGTAGAAGTTAGAATAGCTGCAATCAGTGGCGAGCCAAAAATAAG
>CALBNC010000019.1 GCA_937896195.1 uncultured Gammaproteobacteria bacterium | reverse complement strand
TAAACTTTTTTATTCAGTGCAATGTCAATATTTAGATCAATGGTGTGAGTTTTGCTATTTTCTGTGGTAATTGGATCGATTTTAGCAAAGGCATAGCCTTGATCGGCAAACACGTCGGTGATCGCCTGAATACTTTCAATGACTTTTTTACGTTCAAAGACATCGTTGCTGTTAATGGTTAACAGTTCTTTTAATTCTTTAACAGATTGATTAAGAAGGTCGCCTTTAAAGCTAATAGCGCCTACTTTATATTCAGCACCTTCACTAATTTTAATATCAATATCAATATCTTCCTTGTTAGTGGATAATTCCGTTGTAGTTTTAATTACTTTAAAATCAAGATAACCTGAATTAACATATAGAGACTTCATGGCTTCAATACCCGCATCTAGTGCCACTTTTGAATAATGATCTTTTTCAGTGAAATAATTCATAATGAAAAAATCAGCCTCACCAATTTCAAATAAATCAAGTAGATCTTCTTCGTCATGAATATTACCACCACTGATTTTCATGCTATTAATTTTAGCCACATCACCTTCATTGATATCTAACTCAATACCAACACGATTTTGAGCGTCAGTCTCAATTTTTTGAGTGATCTTAATGCCATAATAGCCCCTAGAGGTGTAGGTGGATTCTAGCTGGGTAATTAATTTGTCAAGTTGACGCTTGTTAAAAATACTACCCTGGGAAAGATCCATATTTTTAAGAATTTTTGCCAAACTTTCTTCGTCAATAACTTTGTCTGAATAGTTAAGCACATCCATATATTTAATATGTGGATTTTCCTGAAGATTAATTTTTAAGATACCATCTTCTTGCGACACTTCAATATCTTTAAAGAAGTTGGTTTTATATAAATCTCGAATAATTTGACCAGAAACTTGATTATTGTATTCATCGCCAGTTTCAACAGGTAGATAGCTTAATACTGTTCCTCTAGAAATAGAGTCTAAGCCTAGTATTTCAATGCTTTTAATGGGTTTAGCTAGTGCAACAGAGGTTATAACTATACTTGCAGCCACTAATGTGTTAAGTAATAATTTTTTCATAGAATTCTTAGGATTATAATAAACGTATCAAGTCATTATACAGAGCAACAAAGGTTAGTGACAAAATAACAAACAGTCCAAATTTAGCAAATACTTGTTGTACAGACTCATTGACAGGCGAGCCTTTAATGATTTCAATTATATAAAAAAATAAATGCCCTCCATCTAGTAGAGGAATGGGCAATAGATTTAACAAGCCAAGACCAATACTAATTAATGCCAAAAAAGATAAGAAAGGTATTAAGCCTATTTCCGCACTTTTTTGAGCATAATTAGCAATACTAACTGGACCGCTAATTTGGTCAATTGAAGCTTCACCGATAATCATTTTTTTGATCATCTTTAGGTTTAATAGGGTCAATTGATAAACCTTGGATCCGGCAGATAAAAAAGCATCAATTGGCTCTTTTTGAATGAGCACTTGCCAATCTTTTAAGTAATCTTGAGGCACGACAACACTAACACCAACTTTAGGAGAGTTGTTAATTAGCTCTGGCGTCAACGTAAGTGTTAGATTTTTGGTGTTACGCCTAATAAGCAGTTTAATCGGCTTAATGGGCCTGGCTTGGATAACGATAACAAAATCTTGCCAAGTAGAAATACTTTGACCATTGGCATTTAATACTTCATCTTGCGAGCGAAGACCTGCTTTACTAGCGGCAGAATCGACCATAACCTGATCGATAATGGCTGACAGCTTAGGGGTTGAGAATTTAAACCCTAAGTATTGATCCAGACCTTGCTCAGGGTTAGCTAAAAAATCACCCGTTAAGTTAAGTGTGCTTGTTTTTAAGTTTGAAAGCTTGGATCGTGCTTGAATGATTAAAGGTTGAGTGTCATTCGTTTGAATAAATTGATTAGAGAATTCACTGATACTTGGAGTTAGAATGTTATTAATACTAAGTAATTCATCACCTACTTGCAAGCCAGCTTGATCAAAAAAACCAGAATCAGTGACTGATCCAACAATCGGTTTAATGCCGTTAACCCCAATGATAAAGATAAGTGCATAAAGTAGAATTGCCAATAAGAAATTGGCAACTGGCCCTGCTAAGACAATAGCAAAGCGCTTGTAAACTGATTGCCTATTAAAAGCCCTATGCTTTTCACTATCAGCAACATTAGCTTCATTTTCATCAAGCATTTTAACGTAGCCGCCCAAAGGAATGGCGCACAAGGTGAATTCAGTTTCACCACGTTTGAAAGATTTAATTACCTTGCCAAAGCCAACAGAAAATCTTAATATTTTGACGTTAAATTTTTTGGCAACCCAGTAGTGGCCATACTCATGGACAGTGACCAAAATACCGATCGTTAATGCGAACGATAATAGGGCGGTAAAAAAATCCATTTGAACTACAGTTGGGAGTGAGAGTGTCCTGCTTCCTTAAGTCGCTTTAAATAAGTCGACCATAAAGTGGACTGGTTTGTAGCAAGTTTATGTAAGTGAGTCCAAGAATAAATGCCGGTATCGTGTCCATCATTAAAAAATAAAATAATAGCGTAGTTTCCAGTAGGCTCAATGCGGTCTATCTTCACATTTTCTTTACCAAGTTGCAATGTCTCCTGACCAGGGCCATGGCCGACTACTTCTGCCGAAGGAGAATAAACTCTCAAAAATTCAGCACTTAATGGGTAGTCAACACCCTCAAAGGTAAGTGTTAAAAGGTTTTTATCTTTATTAAGTGTAATATTGCTAGGAGTTATCATGATTTGCCTTGTGGATAAATATAGGCGATATTTTAGCAGAACTATCGTTTTCATTAACCTTTAGCTTTATAAGTGGATAAAATAAAGCCTATGTTAATAAATTTTACAAAAATGCACGGGCTTGGGAACGACTTTATGGTGGTTGACAATACCGATGGCGATATAAGCTTTAGTGTTGGGCAAATTAGAAATTTGTCTAATCGACATTTCGGTATTGGCTTTGACCAGCTACTCGTTGTAGAGTCAAGTACCTCTCCAGGTATTGATTTTCGCTATGTTATTTATAATGCAGATGGATCTGAGGTAGCTCAGTGTGGCAATGGTGCCCGATGTTTTGCACGTTTCGTAACTCGCAATAATTTAACTAAGCGTAATCCAATAATTGTAGAAACCCACTCAAGTGTAATTACTTTATATATTAATACAGATGACACTGTGCGTGTTGATATGGGCAGTCCTAGCTTTGAACTTGACAGTATTCCACTGGTTGCACCTGAAATTCAACCAACATATGAAATTGAAGGCTTTGAAATGGGTGTGCTATCTATGGGCAATCCTCATTGTGTTTTAATAATTGAAGATTTTTCGACTCTCGATATCGCCAGCATTGCTTCAAAAATACAAGCTAATAAGGCTTTACCAAATCAGGCCAATATTGGTTTTATGCAAATAATCAATCGTGGTGAAATCAATTTACGAGTTTATGAACGCGGATCTGGTGAAACATTAGCTTGTGGGAGTGGCGCGTGCGCAGCAGTAGTTTATGGCGCTGAGAAGGGCTTATTAGATGAAAAAGTGTGCGCACATCTCACTGGAGGTGATGCATTTATTGAATATCAAAAAGGCGGGCATGTATTTTTATCAGGGCCGGCTGAATTTGTATTTGAAGGACAAGTAATCCTCTAACAGTTTACAGAAAATATTTGCTTATCTGATCGCCTAATTGCGCTTAAACGTCCACCCCAGGCGCAACCATGATCCATTGGAAATATATGTTTTTGCTCTACATTAGCTAGCGTAGACCAGTGGCCAAAAAAAATATCTGTTTCTTTTAGTAAACGATTTTCATGCTTAAACCAAGCTTTATAACCATCGGGTGCTTGATCAAAATTCATTTTATGGTCAAATTCTAACTGGCCATTGGCCCTACAAAATCTCATTCTCATCATGGCGTTAATGGTATATCGACACTGCTCAAGCTCACTTAAATGCTCGCCCCACGTATCTGGCTGGTTATTATACATTTGTGTTAAAAATTGGCTTAAATTTTCACCTTGTAAATGTTTTTGAACCAAGGTTGATTGAGCTAACGCTATCTCTTTAGTCCAATTTGGAGGGATACCTGCGTGAACTATTAATACATCTTCATCGCTAATCAATAAAGGTTGTTGAGATAAAAATTCTAATAATTTTTTGGAATTTTTTGCACTGATAATATCAGAAAAAGTATCTTTATTGCTGGGTGTAATTGCTCCAAAAGTACAGGCTAATAAATGAAAATCATGATTACCCAAGACCATGGAAATATTATCGGTGTGTGCTTTGATAAATTCTAGAGTTTCTAGAGATTTGTTGCCACGATTAACCACATCTCCTAGAAAAAATATTCGATCTTTATCTAGGGAGAACTCAATTTTATTTAATAAGCTTTGCAATGAATCGTAACAACCTTGAACATCGCCAATTAAGTAATCAGACATTTAATGTAGCGTGTATGGCTCACTTAGGATGAACTCAGGAATTTTAGCTTCAAATCGCTCACCTTCGTCATTCACCATACCATAAGCACCTTTCATGGTTCCGGTAGCTGTTTTTATTACTGAACCCGATGAATATTGATAAGACTCTCCTGGCATTAAATGAGGTTGCTCGCCAATAACACCTTCGCCAATAACATCTTCAATATGTCCAGTTTCATCTTGAATACGCCAGTGTCGGGTCAGTAATTGAGCGCCAAGCGAACCATTGTTGGTAATAGTAATTGTGTAGGCAAAGGTGTGCTGGTTTATCGCTGCACTAGATTGCTCTTTAATAAAGCTAACTTGGACGTCAATTTGAATACTGTTTTTCATAATCTTGGGCTAGGGTAATAAAATTATCAATATCTAACATTTCAGCACGTTGTGAAAGGTCGATGCTAGTTTGCTCTTGAGTTAGTAACAACTTTAGGCAGTTTCTAAGGGTTTTTCTACGGTGTGCAAAAGAGGCTTTCACTATTTTTTCAAATAGCTCTATATTAGTCACTTTACAGCTTTTAAGTGGTGTTAGGTAAACAATGGCGGAGTCTACTTTTGGCGCTGGATCAAAAGACTCAGGTGGCACAACAAAAATTAACTCCACGTCAAAAAATGCTTGCATCATAACACTCAAACGACCATAAATTTTAGAGCCATGATCTGCAGACATCCTTTCAACCACTTCTTTTTGTAGCATAAAAGTCATATCAATGACTTTATCTCGATGTTCGAGTAAGTGGAACAAAATAGGAGATGAAATGTTATAAGGTAGGTTTCCAACTACTCTAATAGGTGGATTGAATAAATCGAGATCAAAATTAAGCGCATCACCTTGATGAATGACTAAATTAGGCTTTTCATGGCTATTTAAAATTTCAATTAAATCTCGATCAATTTCAATGACATTAAGCTCATCAACTCTATCAAGTAGTGGGAAGGTCATGGCACCTTGTCCGGGACCAATTTCAAGTAAATTATCATCTCGCTTAGGGGCGATGGTAGCGACAATTTGATCAATAATTTTCTGATCAGTCAAAAAGTTTTGACCAAAACGTTTGCGAGCCTTATGTTTTCCAGATGTTGTAGATTGTTGCTTAGGCATTTTTCTTGTTAATAAAATCTTGTGCGTATTCTAACGCAGTATGCAGACTACCTAGACTAATATTACCGGTTCCAGCGAGTGATAAAGCGGTGCCATGGTCAACTGATGTACGAATAAAAGGAAGTCCTAAGGTAATATTAACCGCCTTCTTAAAGCCCATGGTCTTAAGTACTGGAAGGCCTTGGTCATGATACATGCTCAATACACAATCAACTCCTTTGAGTGCATCAACTGTAAATGCGGTATCAGCAGGCACACTGCCGAATAGGTTAAACCCTTGTTGGTTAAGCTGATTAATAAGCGGATTGATGATTTCAATTTCTTCCATGCCTAAGCAACCATCCTCGCCTGCATGTGGGTTAAGCCCACAAACAACAATACGTGGATTGCTAATTCCGTAGCTTTCTAAAGACTGGTGAATAATACGAATAGTTTTTTCAAGAGATTCTTTTTTAATATTTTGAACAACTTGAGAAAGTGGTAAATGGGTAGTTGCAAGTGCGACACGTAAGCCTTGTGTTGCTAGCATCATGACTGTTTTTTCAGTATCTGCTAAAGAGGCTAAATATTCAGTATGCCCAGTGAAACCTGGATTAACGCAATTAATGACACCCTTATGGATAGGGCCTGTCACTAATGCCTCACATTTTTCACTCAAACAAAAATCAGTTGCTTTATCCAAAGTATTAAGGACATATTGGGCGTTATCAATATTTAAAACGCCAACTTTTACTGGACCACCAAGCTTGATAGGGTGAACACATAATTGATACTTAGCTGAAGCTTGTTCAGACTCAACTATTTTTAAAGGTAAGTTTAGTAATTTTGCACGACTTAATAAAATATCAGGGTCGGCAAAAACTAATAACTTGTTAGTCGATTTTTTTTGGGCAAATATAACCGCTAAATCTGGACCAATTCCACTTGGCTCTCCTGGGGTGAATGCAATCGTCATTTATAGCATAAATTAGTGAAGTGAATAACTTATATTATAGTGTTAATATATAAGAAAAATTTTATATACTAATTTCATAGATCAATAGTTTATATTTTATATATT
>CALBNC010000018.1 GCA_937896195.1 uncultured Gammaproteobacteria bacterium | reverse complement strand
GTTTGATTGTGGCAGTGTTAAAGGCTTTGTCGAGGCTACTAATGCTTTTGCTAAAGCGCAAGGCATTATTTAGTTATTCTACTGTCACCGATTTAGCTAAATTACGAGGCTGATCAACATCTGTGCCTTTGATTAGTGCAACGTGGTAGCTGAGTAGTTGTAGCGGGATGGTGAAGATGATCGGCGCTGTAATTCTGCCTAAATTAGTCGTAGTTGGCACAATAGTCATACCTTTCATTGGCTCTACTTTTGCTGCTTCATCTTCAAATACAATCATCTCTGAACCTCTTGATTTAACTTCTTGAAGATTGGCTTTAAGCTTGTCTAACAATGCATCATTAGGTGCAATAGCGATTACTGGAGTGTCTTTATCAATCAGCGCAATTGGCCCATGCTTAAGTTCACCCGCTGGAAAGGCTTCAGCATGTATGTATGAAATTTCTTTAAGTTTTAATGCGCCTTCCATAGCGATAGCATGCATACATCCACGGCCTAAAAATATTGCGTTATATTTATTTTTAAAAGTTTTAGCGAGTTCAATAATTTGATCTTCTTGCTCTAATGTTTTTTTAATTAAACCTGGCAAAAGGTTAAGTCCGTTAACAATTTTCGCTTCTTGCTCTACAGACACTTGCTTATGACATTTACCAATTGAGACTGCTAATAGTGCAAGAGATACTAGTTGAGTGGTGAAGGCTTTGGTACTGGCAACGCCAATTTCAGGGCCAGCATGGGTTAAAAATGTAAGCTCTGATTCTCGCGTAAGAGATGATTCAGCCGAGTTGCAAATAGTTAGTGTGTGAATATTTTTATCTTTAGCACATTTTTTGACCGATTTTAGTGCCTCTAAAGTGTCAGCTGTTTCCCCACTTTGAGAGATGGTAACAAATAAAGTATCATCTAGGATCACTGGATTACGATAGCGATATTCGCTTGCTACTTCAATATGGGTAGGAATTTTAGCAATGTCTTCCAGCCAATATTTGGCCACTAGGCCAGCATTGTAGCTAGTGCCACAAGCAATAATTTGAATATGCTTGGTATTTTTAAAAATAGCTTCAGCTTTATGGCCAAAGGCTGATGATAAAACAGCATCTTTAGTAATGCGAGACTCTAGTGTATCCTGAATAGCTTGAGGTTGCTCGAAAATCTCTTTAAGCATGAAGTGTGCATAATCACCTTTTGACACCTGACCACTTTTAAGTTTAGAGGTTTTAACTTCTCTATTAACATGATTGCCATTAATATCGTAAATAGTCACAGACTCCAGTGTGATATCGGCAATATCACCCTCTTCTAAAAAAATAAATTCTTTAGTAACATTAAGTAATGCCATTTGATCAGAGGCAATAAAATGACCTTTAGAGCTTATACCAATAACCAAAGGTGATCCACTTCTTGCAGCAATAATGTGTCCAGGATGTTTAGGTGAAACCACTCCAACACCGTAAGCCCCTTTAAAAGTAGTAATCGCTTTTTGTGTAGCTTTTAGTAAGGTGTCACTAGTTTCTAGTGCTTTATCAATAGCATGGGCAATAACTTCTGTATCTGTATCTGAGGTGAAGCTATAACCTTGTGCTAGTTGTTCAGATTTAAGCTCTAAAAAATTCTCAATAATGCCATTATGTACGACACTAATATTTTGGTTGCAAATATGAGGATGGGCGTTACGACTAGATGGCTCACCATGAGTAGCCCAACGAGTATGGGCTATGCCAATAGTGCCGTCTATTGGCATTTTCTGGTCACGAATATTCTGTTCAAGATTAGCTACTTTCCCAACTGAGCGAACACGACTAAGCTGGTTATCCTTATCTAAAACTACTACGCCGGCAGAGTCATATCCTCTGTATTCTAAGCGCTTTAAGCCTTCTAACAAAAGAGGAGTAATGTTATTTTTACAAATACCGCCGACAATTCCACACATAGCTTATTAAGATTGAATAGTTAAAAACGAATACTTAATTTTAAAGCAAGCAATGGGTAATGTGATGGCTTATATTGCAGCCACTTCATTCTCATTCAGTAAAATTTCTTGATTTTGGCCAATAATTTTGAGCAAAATTGCAACCCTATCGTTACTATTATAATTTTGAAAAATAGCTTGTTGACCTTTGAAAGTACCCGTTTGAATTACAACCGAATCACCTGATTGATGCGAACAGATGTTAATCATCTTTTCGATAGTTTGCTGTTGTTGGATCTTAATCATGTTGATGATTTTATTAGGTACTTTGGCGAATGTTAGGCCAAACCTAACAAAATTAGCCACACCTCGAGTTGAGCGAACAGGTGTCCAGTTTTGAGATTTGTCATCTAGTTCAATAAATAAATAACGAGGAAAAAGTGATACAGATTTCCCTTTGATAATGGCTTTCGGGTGAAATACTGTATAGTTCTGGTTAGATAAATTTTGAGTAGCAACTTGCTCTTGCTGAGGTTTTGTTTGAATTAAATACCAGTTCTTCATAAGAGTTTATTATAAGCTATTAATTAGTTTTTTTTTTTTGCTTTTTTAAAGAATTCCAGTTCACAGCGTTAATAATGGATAATATCATTTATGAAAATTGATTTGCACAACCACTCTTATTATTCTGATGGATTTTTATCACCTAGTGAGGTGGTACTGCTTGCTAAGAAAGAAGGGTGTGATGTATTTGCACTCACCGATCATGATACAACTGATGGGCTTATTGAGGCCCAACAGCAGGCAGATTCAAGTGATTTAAAATTGATTCATGGCGTCGAAATATCCGCCATGTGGAGCAATATGACTATCCATATTCTAGGATTGGGTATTGATATAAATAATGAAACACTCCAAAAAGGTCTTAAACAGCATCAAGAATTTCGACAACTTCGTGCTGAGAAAATGGCACGAGGCTTGGGTGGTGCTGGTGTGTTTGGCGCACTTGAAAAAGTTAAATTAGTAGCCAAGAAAGGCATGATTACACGCACACATTTTGCTCAAATGCTAGTACAAGAAGGTGTGTGTAAAGATATGCGTAGTGTTTTTAAACGTTTTCTAACTGGAAAAAAGCCTGGCGGCGTGGGCGGAAAGTGGGCCGAGTATGACGAAGTGATTGGCTGGATTCATGCTGCAGGTGGTAAAGCAGTTCTGGCACATCCGCTGCGTTATCGAATGACAAATACCAAGGTGAGGCGTTTATTAAATCATTTGTCTGGTGCAGGTTTGGATGGAGTGGAAGTGGTAACTGGATCAAGTAGTTCTGATGAAATCACGCTGGTGAGTCAGTGGGCAAAGGAGTTTGATTTATTATCTTCTATTGGCTCAGATTATCATGGTTGGCCTAATCAAAGAGTGCGTATTGGACATTTACAAGATATGCCACAAGTTAATGAAATGGTTTGGAAGGACTCATCATGGCTAAATTAATTGCCATTCATCCTCAAAATCCTCAGCAAAGACTAGTTACTCAGGTTGTTGAAGTGCTTAAAGCAGGCGGGGTGATTGCCTATCCAACAGATTCAGGGTATGCACTCGGAACAATGCTGGGTAACAAAAATGGGCTTGAGAAAATTAGGCAAATTCGTAGCCTTTCTAAGCGGCATGATTTCACCCTAATGATGCGAGATTTATCGCATATTGGTGAATATGCAAAACTGAATAACAATGCTTTTCGCTTATTGAAAAAAATCTTGCCAGGCGCTTATACGTTTATTTTGCAAGGGTCGCGTGACGTGCCAAAACGTCTTTTGCATGAAAAGAAAAAAACTATTGGTGTCAGGGTTTCAAGCCACGGCGTGGTACAAGCATTATTAGAAGAGCTGGGTGAGCCATTAATGAGTGTTTCATTAATTCTTAAAGGGTTTGAATTCTACGACATTAATGATGTGCAAGATGCCGTAGACAACCAAGTGGATTTAATAATTGACGATGGTTACTGCCCACCAGAACCAACCACAGTGATCGATTTATCGGGAGAGGCGGTTGTAATTATTCGCCATGGTGCAGGCGACACCTCACTTATCGTTTAGACAAGTATAATTAGGCATTTTTATACAACGCTTTCGCCGCATGAAAACTGCACAAATTAGACAAAAATTCTTAGATTTCTATATTTCTAAAGGGCATACAGTTGAGCCAAGCTCATCTTTGGTACCACACAATGATAAAACTTTGTTGTTTGTTAATGCCGGCATGGTGCCGTTTAAGGATGTGTTTAGTGGTTTAGAAAAGCGCCCTTATACCCGTGCAGTTTCTTGTCAGCGCTGCGTACGTGCGGGTGGAAAGCATAATGATTTGGAAAATGTAGGTTATACCGCGCGCCATCATACGTTTTTTGAAATGCTAGGTAATTTTTCATTTGGCGATTATTTCAAGCGTGAAGCAATTCAATATGCTTGGGAATTCTTAACAGTAGAAATCGGCCTGCCTAAGGAAAAGCTTTGGGTAAGTGTCTTTGAAGACGACGACGAAGCTGAAGCCATTTGGGTGAACGAAATTGGCTTTCCTAAAAACCGTATCTCTCGTTGTGGCGCTAAAGACAACTTTTGGCAAATGGGTGATACTGGCCCTTGCGGCCCATCAAGTGAAATTTTTTATGATCATGGTGAAGATATTGCTGGCGGCCCTCCAGGACATGCGGATGAAGACGGCGATCGTTATATTGAAATTTGGAATTTGGTATTTACCCAATACGATAAACAAGAAGACGGTTACTTAAAGCCATTAGCAGCACCCTGTGTCGATACTGGTATGGGCCTTGAGCGCTTAGCTGCAGTATTACAACACAAAAACAACAACTACGATACAGATGGCTTCCAAAGTTTGGTTAAGGCTATCGTTGATTTAACGCCATCAGTTAATAGTATTAAACAAAGTGATTCCTCTGTACGAGTTATTGCAGACCATATCCGTTCTACTGCTTTTATGATTGTTGACGGAGTTATTCCATCTAATGAAGGACGTGGTTATGTGTTGCGTCGTATTATTCGTCGTGCAATTCGTCATGGTCATAAGATTGGTATAGATAAGGTATTTTTCTATCGTTTAGCGCCCGTATTGGCGCTAGAGCTTAATCAAGTGTATCCAGAGTTAAAACTTGCGTTGGCCAATGTTGAAAAGGTTTTAAAGCGTGAGGAAGAGCGTTTTGCGCAAACACTTGACCAAGGTATGGGGATTTTGGAAGATGCTATTTCAAATTTAAAAGGTAGTGAAATTGATGGTGAAACTGTATTTAAGCTTTATGATACGTATGGCTTCCCAGCTGATTTAACAGCTGATGTTGCGCGTGAGCGAAAGTTGACCATTGATATGCCGGGTTTTGAAACTCAGATGACTAAACAGCGTGATAGAGCTCGTTCAGCAGGTGATTTTAAAACGACACAAAAAGGTGTTGACATTTCAGCAGAAACTGAATTTTTAGGCTATGAGCAACTAGAAAACACATCCTCTGTACAAGCATTAATTAAAGACGGTGAGTTGGTTGATGCTATCGAAGCTGGAGATCACGGTATTATCGTATTATCTCAGTCAAGTTTTTATGCTGAATCAGGTGGTCAAGTTGGCGATAGTGGAATACTTGTCGCTGGAGATATAAAGTTTGATGTTGCTAATACTCTAAAGCAAAAAACAGGTGCTTTTGAGCATCATGGTGTTATATCAAGTGGTGTTATAAAAGTGGGCGACGTACTTCAGGCGCAAGTGGACATTCGAAGACGTAAACAGATTACTTGTAACCACTCAGCAACACACTTGCTTCATGCTGCATTGCGAAGTGTTTTGGGTGAAACAGTTACCCAAAAAGGCTCATTAGTTGACAGTGATAAATTGCGTTTTGATTTCTCTCATGATGAAGTGATTGATAAAGTTGATCTGGATAAAATTGAAGCCATGGTTAATCGTCGAATTTTAGATAATTCAATGGTTCATACAGATATTACAGATATTGAAGCAGCTAAAAAGAAAGGCGCTATGGCACTTTTTGGTGAAAAATATGGCAATACTGTGCGCGTGTTAAGCATGGGTAAAAATGATTTTTCTGTAGAGCTTTGTGGCGGTACACACGTTAATCTTTTGGGGGATATTGGTTTATTTAGAATCACTTCAGAAGGTGGAATTGCTGCAGGTGTTCGCCGCATTGAAGCACTAACAGGCTATAACGCTTATCAGTCTGACAAGCAAATAGAAGATAGTCTTAGTGAGATTGCGCAGATGACTAAAACAAATAATTCAGGTGCAGTTGAAAAAGTTACGCAACTAATAAAGCAACAAAAAGAATTGGAAAAACAAATTGCTACTTTTCAAAAGAAACTAGCCAGCAATCAAGGGGATGACTTACTTAGTCAAGCTCAGGAAGTTAATGGAGTCAAGCTACTTTCAACAGTTGTAGAAGGAGTGAGCGGTAAAGATTTACGTGATATTGCTGATAAACTCAAAGATAAGTTGGGATCAGTGGTTGTAGTATTGGCCGCAGTAAGCGGTGATAAAATATCCTTAGTTGCTGGCGTTACCAAAGATTTAACTGGCAAATATCAGGCTGGAAAAATCCTTAATCACGTTGCTACTCAAGTGGGCGGAAAAGGGGGTGGCCGCGCTGATATGGCTCAGGGTGGTGGAACCCAGCCAGAAAATCTTACCAAGGCGCTTGCTTCAGTTAAAGATTTAATTTAAAAAATTTGCAATAAAAAACCCTCGAAAGAGGGTTTTTTATTTTAAGCAGATTTTGTTTTATACACAACCTGTTGGCTGAGGCATTCCACCATATTTAGTAATAGGTTTCATAGGGCCAGTTAGCCATTCTTTAAAAAGAATCTTTTTATCAATGCCAACTACTTTTGAAAATGTTCTAATTGGCGGTACTGACGAGTTCTCAGAAAAATAATCTCTTGCAGCAAGAATTTGAGACACCTGAGAATCTGATAATTCTATTTCGTCCTCTGTTGCCATTTCGTGCATGATTTCTTCAGTCCAAATTGAAGGATCAACCAAGTAGCCGTTTCCTGTTCTTTCTAATGCCATCCTTAATACCTTAGTAATTCAATTGGGTATATTATATAAGATTGACTTAAGTCAATTTTTATAAATACACGCTTTATTTATATGCCTATAGAGTAAATTTTAAACAATAAAAAACCCTCTTACGAGGGTTTTATTAATTTAAATAGCCGTTAACGGTTCTATCTAAGATCGTCTAACTCTTCTGCAGACTTCATGCCTTTTTTGTAATCTTGGGTAGTTGTTGTTGTTTCTTTGCCCGTTCTTGTGTTTGAAGGGTTAGATGCATTTAATGCGTCTAAGCTACTTCCTAGAGGTGGTCTGTTGCCTTTTGTAGTACCGTTAGCCATGATATCTCCTAATAAATTAATGTATATGCTGTTTTAAATAAACAATGGTTATTATATCAAACCTGCTTAATTTGTAATTAGTTTTTTTGTTTTATTATTTAAAGTGTCTGAATTGTTCCAGCTTAATACAAGGGCTTTAGCATGATGTGCATAGGTATAATTCCCCAGCCATGGACTGGATGCAATTAACCCTACAAACAAATAAAGATCAGGCAGATTTTGTCAGTGAAATTCTTACAGGGTTGGATAGTGTTTCTATCACCTTTAGTGACACGAAAGATGATGCTATTTTTGAGCCGCCTGTTGGTGAGACACCTTTATGGAAGAATGTAACCATCACTGCTTTATTTGATTTAAAGATCGACCAGGCAAACATCAGCTATATGCTTGAGAATATTTGCCATATTAATGAGCTACATTTTGAGTTGCTCAAAGGGCGTGTTTGGGAGGATGAGTGTAAGAAAGACTTTCATGCCATGCAATTTGGAAAAAGAATTTGGGTGTGTCCTTCTTGGGAGGGCGATGCCAACTTACCAGATGATGCTATTATCATTGATATGGATCCAGGCTTGGCATTTGGTACAGGAACCCATCAAACGACTGATTTGTGTCTGCAATATTTAGATAATAATGCTCCTATTGATTGTTCGGTGATTGATTATGGCTCCGGCACAGGGATTTTAGCGATTGCTGCAATAAAACTAGGCGCCACAAAAGCTATCGCTGTTGATAACGATCCTCAGGCCATTATTTCCACCATTAGTAATACTGAGGTAAATAATGTCCAAGATAAAGTTCATGTATTGCATACAAATGACGAAGGTAAGCTGGAGCAAGTAGATTTACTCATTGCAAATATCTTGGCAAACCCTTTGGTAGATTTATGCGAGCATTTTTCAGGCTTAGTGAAGAAGGGCGGTAATGTGGCACTGTCAGGTATTATGGAAAACCAACTGCCAATGATACTTGAGACTTATGGTGTGTATTTTAAAGAGATGAAAGTGGCGCAAAAAGATGAATGGTGTCAAGTAAGCGGACAACGTAAATAAAAAAATTATGACAAATAAAAAACAAATTAAAGCAGTATCTCTAATTTCAGGTGGATTAGACTCTCTATTAAGCACTAAACTACTACTTGACCAAGGTATTCATGTTGAAGGAATTAATTTTTTTACTGGATTTTGTGTAGAAGGCCATACCCACGCTATTCGTAAGCAAAAAAGTGATAAGCCAAAACGTAATAACGCACTTTGGGTGGCGGAGCAATTAGGTATTAAATTGCATATTATTGATGTAATCGAAGAATATCGCGATGTACTTTTAAATCCAAAGCATGGCTATGGCAAAAACATGAACCCTTGTTTAGATTGTAAAGGTTTTATGGTTAAAAAAGCTAAGCAATGGATGGAAGAAAACGAGTTTGACTTTATTATTACTGGTGAGGTTATGGGGCAACGTCCAATGTCTCAGCGTAAAGACACTATGCCAGTTGTGCAAGCAGAATCAGGTGCGAATGACTTGTTATTGCGTCCATTGTGCGCTAAACATTTGCCTGAAACCAAGCCAGAAAAAGAAGGGTGGATAGATCGAGAAAAGTTACTTGATTTTACTGGGCGTACGCGAAAGCCGCAAATAGCTTTGGCAAAATCCTATGGTTTTGAGGATTACGCAACGCCTGCAGGTGGTTGTTGCTTCTTAACAGACAAGCAATATTCTGATAAGTTAGTTGATATGTGGCAATCTCGCGGTAATCGTGATTATCAATTAGATGATTTAATGATGCTTAAAGTGGGCCGCCATATTCGCCCCAATCAACGTTTTAAAATGATTGTTGCCAGAGAAGAGGGTGAGGTGAAATTTCTTGAAGGCTATAGAAATCAATATGCCAATCTTTATTCAACTAGCTGCAAGGGTCCAATTGCATTGATTGATGGTGAGCCAAATCAAGAAGATCTTAAAATTGCTGCTCGAATTTTAGCGCGATATTCACAAGATCGAGAGCAACCAAGTGTTGATATTGAAGTGAAGTTGAATGTTGGTGTGGCTCAACAATTTAGCGTAAAGCCTCTAGGTATAGATGAAATTCCTAAAGAGTGGTTTGTTTAACCGCCACCGACTGCTTTAATAATCTCAATCTTATCATTTTCTCTTAGTGCAAACTCAGCGTGCCTAGATTTAGGAATAATAGCTTCATTAATTTCCAGGGCAATGCGTTGATCTTGATAGTTTAGTTGACTGATTAAATACTCAGCTGTGGCTGAGCTTTTTATTTCCAGCTCTTTACCGTTGACCACTACAATCATTTATTCATTGTTCCGATAGCGCAAGAAACAAATGATTTAGCTTTAGCCTTGGCCGAGTCAAAGCCATGTACTGAGTCAGTCTCTGGATAGCCTAAATCTAACAACACTTTAACCAGTTCATTTTTTTTAGAATCATCTAGGTCAATATTGATGATGCCTTGTTCAATATTTACATTGATTTTATCTGTGTCAAAAACTGTGGTTAATTTTTTGGTAATTGAGCCGGCACAGCCGCCACATTTAATATTATCTACTGTAATTTCCATGGTAACTTCTCATCGTGATTTTTGATTAATTATACACCTTAGATTTGTATATTTGCTCTTCAGAGGGGTAACACAATATGGTAAAATTTCCGAAGTTTTTCATTCAGGAGTATCCGGTGTCACAAGTTGCCTTATTAGCATTAGAAGATGGTCAGATTTTTTACGGAAAATCTATAGGCAGTACAGGTGAAACACTGGGCGAGGTGGTGTTCAATACCTCAATGACTGGCTATCAAGAAATTCTTACTGACCCATCTTATACTCAACAAATTGTTGCACTGACTTATCCTCATATTGGTAATACAGGTACAAACGTTGTTGACGAAGAATCTTCAAAAGTTTATGCAGCTGGATTGGTTATTCGAGATCTGCCGCTATTGCACAGCAATTGGCGAAATACAATGCCATTAGATGAGTATCTACGAGTCAATAATATTGTCGCTATTAGTGATATTGATACACGTGCACTAACTCGTCACTTACGCTCTATGGGCTCTCTGAAAGGTTGTATTGTTGCAGGTGAAAACATTGATGAAGCTGCAGCCATTAAAAAAGCTCAAGCTTTTTCAGGACTAAAAAATACTGATTTAGCTAAAGTGGTTTCTACCACTAAAACTTATACATTCAATAAGGGCTCTTATTTTTTAGAAACGGGCGAATTTGCCGATTTAGATGCTAAATTTAAAGTGGTAGTTTATGACTATGGTGTTAAGACAAACATTTTAAGAATGCTAGTTGATCGAGGCTGTGACTTAACGGTAGTAAATGCACAAACACCAGTTTCTGATGTTTTGGCGATGAACCCGGATGGTGTATTCTTATCAAATGGGCCGGGTGATCCTGAGCCATGTGATTACGCTATTGCCAATATTCAAGTACTATTAGAAAAAAATATGCCAATTTTTGGTATTTGTCTAGGTCACCAATTACTGGCATTAGCCAGTGGTGCTAAAACACAGAAAATGAAGTTCGGCCATCATGGTGCTAATCATCCTGTTCAAGATTTAGATTCTAAGCAAGTTATGATTACCTCTCAAAATCATGGTTTTACAGTGGCAGAAGAAAGTATACCGAACAATTTGAAAGTAACTCACCGATCACTATTTGATGACACTATTCAAGGTGTTAGAGTAACAGGTAAGAAGGCATTTAGTTTTCAGGGTCATCCAGAAGCCTCACCTGGTCCTCATGATGTGAGCGGATTATTCGACGCCTTTATTCAGGAGATGAATTTATGAAAAAATTATTAATAAGTTTGTTACTGTTGGCATTCAGCACAGTTACGATAGCAGAAGAAGTGGATCCATTTGAAGAAACGAATAGAGTAGTTTATGAGTTTAATGAGACCATCGATGATAATTTACTAGAGCCAGTTTCACGTGCCTATAAAGACCATATGCCTGATTTTTTACAAAATCGAGTCCGTCATTTTTTTGGTAATTTACGTGATGTGTCAACACTAGCTAATCAAATATTACAATTTAAAATTGAGCAAGGTGCGATCACATTAAGCCGTGTCCTTGTGAACTCTACTATTGGTTTGTATGGATTATTTGACGTTGCTACCGATATGAGTCTAACAACCGAAAATGAAGATTTTGGTCAAACACTTGCAGTTTGGGGCGTAGATAGCGGACCTTTTATTATGCTGCCTTTGATGGGCCCATCGACTCTTAGAGATGGCGCAGGTATGTATGTTGATATGACCTCAGATGCAAACTTGGTTAATGAATTGGATGATGTTGGTGCTCTTAGTGCTAGTGCTATGAATGTCATTGATAAGCGAGTTGAGCTACTACCTATCACTGATTTATTAGATCAGTCAGATGACCCTTATATTACGATGAGATCTTCTTATCTACAAAAGCGCAAGTTTGATATTTTTGATGGCAATCTGCCAGTTGAAAAAGACGAATTTTAAAAGAATTAACATTTAGAGAATAATGCCAAAAAGACAAGACCTAAAAAGTATTTTAATTATCGGTGCCGGACCAATTGTTATTGGGCAGGCCTGTGAATTTGACTATTCTGGCGCACAAGCCTGTAAAGCACTAAGAGAAGAGGGTTATCGCGTAATTCTGGTGAACTCTAATCCAGCAACCATCATGACTGATCCGCAAATGGCGGATGCTACTTATATTGAGCCCATTGAATGGCGCACAGTTGAAAAAATTATTGAGATTGAAAAGCCGGATGCTCTTTTGCCAACAATGGGTGGCCAAACTGCATTGAACTGTGCGCTTGATTTAGAGCGCCATGGCGTTTTAGAAAAGCATGGTGTTGAGATGATTGGTGCCAAGAAAGAGGCGATTGACAAGGCTGAAGACCGAGATTTGTTTCGTGAAGCAATGCTTAAAATTGGATTGGATATGCCTAAAGCGGCAGTTGCTCATACATTAGAAGAAGCTTTTGCCGTTCAAGAGACAGTTGGCTATCCAACAGTTATTCGCCCTTCATTTACCATGGGTGGTTCAGGTGGTGGCATTGCTTTTAACAAAGAAGAGTTTGTTGAAATTTGTGAGCGCGGATTAGACCTTTCACCTACGAATGAGCTATTGGTTGAAGAGTCAATCTTAGGCTGGAAAGAATTTGAAATGGAAGTGGTTCGAGACACTAAAGACAATTGTATTATCATTTGTTCTATTGAGAACTTTGATCCAATGGGTATCCATACAGGCGACTCCATTACGGTTGCTCCAGCACAGACTTTAACGGACAAAGAATATCAGGTTATGCGTAACGCTTCTTTGGCTGTACTGCGCGAAATTGGTGTTGATACAGGTGGTTCAAACGTGCAATTCGCAGTTAATCCTGAGAATGGACGTTTAACTATTATTGAGATGAATCCACGCGTATCTCGCTCATCAGCATTAGCCTCTAAAGCAACAGGCTTCCCAATTGCTAGAGTTGCAGCAAAACTAGCAGTAGGTTATACGCTTGACGAACTTGATAATGATATTACAGGCGGTAAAACACCTGCTTCGTTTGAGCCAAGTATTGACTATGTTGTTACTAAAATTCCTCGTTTTGCTTTCGAAAAATTCCCTAAAGCAGATGATCGCCTAACTACTCAAATGAAATCAGTGGGCGAAGTAATGGCCATTGGTTCAACATTCCAAGAGTCGTTACAAAAGGCAATAAGAGGGTTGGAGACTGATAAAGTTGGCCTTGATCCAATGGTTGATTTAAGTGCTGATGATGCACGTAATAAAATTCGTTCAGAGTGTATTACAGCACGTGGTGAGCGTATTTTTTATCTTGCAGATGCCTTTAGATTGGGCATGAGTTTGGAAGAGGTATTTGATTTATCTAAAGTGGATCCTTGGTTCTTGGCACAAATTGAAGACCTTGTATCGACAGAAATGCAGATTAATGGTGCAAATCTTACCGACATTGAGGCAGATGAAATGTTTGCCTTAAAGCGTAAAGGATTTTCAGATGCGCGTCTTGGGCAATTGTTAAATTGTAACGAATCATCAGTACGTGAGCGTCGTAAGGTGCTAAATATTAAGCCAGTCTTTAAGCGTGTTGATAGTTGCGCTGCTGAGTTTGATACACAAACTGCCTACCTTTACTCTACGTATCAGCAACAATGTGAAGCCAATCCAACGGATAAGAAAAAGATTATGATTTTGGGTGGTGGACCAAATAGAATTGGCCAAGGTATTGAATTTGACTACTGTTGTGTACACGCTTCTTTAGCATTACGTGAAGATGGCTTTGAAACTATTATGGTGAACTGTAACCCCGAAACCGTTTCAACAGATTATGATATTTCAGACCGTCTATATTTTGAGCCCCTTACTTTAGAAGATGTTCTTGCAGTGATAGATGTGGAAAATCCAGATGGCATTATTGTGCATTATGGTGGCCAAACACCCCTTAAATTGGCAGCGGATTTAGAAAAAAGTGGTGCAAAAATTATTGGCACTAGTCCAGATGCAATTGACTTAGCAGAAGATCGTGAGCGTTTTTCTGCTCTACTTCAAGAGCTTGGCTTAAAGCAGCCTTTAAATGGTACTGCACGTTCATTAGAACAGGCACAAGATATTGCTGATGCTATTGGATTCCCATTAGTGGTTCGACCATCTTATGTATTAGGTGGTCGTGCTATGGAAATTGTCTATGATAAAGATTCTTTAGACCACTATATGCATACAACAGTTAAAGTTTCTAATAACTCACCAGTGTTGCTTGACTCATTCTTAGATCATGCGATCGAAGTAGATATTGATGTTATTTCTGATGGTGAAGATGTTGTCATTGGTGGAATTATGCAGCATATTGAACAAGCAGGTATTCACTCTGGAGATTCCGCCTGTTCATTGCCGCCTTACTCTTTAGAGAGTGATGTACTGGATCAAATGCGCGAACAAGTTGTTGCCATGGCTAAAGCATTAAATGTGGTTGGTTTAATGAATACTCAGCTAGCCTATCAAGATGGAGAAATATACGTGATCGAAGTTAATCCACGAGCATCTAGAACTGTTCCTTTCGTTTCTAAGGCAATCAGCGCGCCATTGGCTAATATTGCAGCGCGCGTCATGGCAGGTAAAACACTTAAGTCACTTAACTTTACAAAAGAAATTATTCCTAAGCATTACAGCGTCAAAGAAGCGGTATTTCCATTTAATAAGTTCTTGGGCGTAGATCCAATCTTAGGTCCAGAAATGCGCTCAACAGGAGAAGTAATGGGGATTGGCGATGATTTCGCCTCTGCTTTTGATAAGGCACAATTAGCTGCTGGATCTCGTGCACCTGAAAAAGGCACTGTTTTTATCAGTCTTCGACGACTAGATCGTGATTATTTAGTTGATTTGGGCGAGAAATTAGTACACCAAGGATTTAATTTAGTAGCTACTCGTAGTAACAGAGATACTCTAATAGAAGCAGGTCTAGAGTGTGAAATGGTCAATAAAGTATCGGAAGGATCGCCACATATTGTTGATATGATCAAAAATGATACGATTGATTTAATTATTAATTCAACTGAAGATACTCAAGGTATTGAAGATGCTGCTGCTATTCGTTGTCAAGCATTAGTTCATAAGGTGGCATTTATCACTACTGTAGCTGCAGCATTTGCTACGCTTGATGGTTTGAAGACGCATGAAGAGATTACAGTAAGAACTGTGCAATCTCTGAATAATTAAGAGAAGGACTTTATGGAAAATATTCCAATGACAGTGAGTGGTGCAAAAGCATTGGAAGCTGAACTTTTAAAACTTAAAGATGTTACTCGTTTTCGTATTGTTGAAGATATTGCCACAGCTCGGGCACATGGTGATTTAAAAGAAAATGCTGAGTATCATGCAGCCAAAGAAGAGCAAAGTTTTTGTGAAGGTAGAATTAAAGAGATTGAATCTAAGCTCTCTCGTATGCAAATTATCGATGTTGGTAAGCTTGTTCAAAATGGTCGTTGTGTATTTGGAACAACGGTCAGTCTGATGAATGTTGAAGATGATAGTGAAATTACTTATCAAATTGTTGGCGAAGATGAGGCTGATATTGCCCAGCATAAAATCTCTTGCCACTCTCCTATTGCTAGCGCCCTAATGGGTAATGAAGAGGGTGATGAGGTTACTGTAAAAGCCCCTAGAGGTGATATTATTTATGAAATATTAACAGTTAAGTATCTATAGATAAATCCTTAAAGAATTTTTACTGTCTTAATTTGCTCTGTTAGCAAGTCTAAAAAGTACTGAATCCTTTCTTCATTGAAGCGACTTATTGGTCCAGATATTGTCAGAGCGCCAATAAGATGCCCACTAACAGACATAATAGGTTTGGCTACAGCAAACAAAGCAGCATTGTGCTCATCTACTGACAAATAATAACCCTTATCACGGATATTCTTAAAATATCCACTCTTGTCTTGTAAGCGTTGACCAAAAGCCAAAATTACTCTACCTGAAGCGCCACGATTAAGCTCTAATTGGGTTCCTACATCAATATTGTGCCTAATTTCATCACGAGAATGTGCACGATATAAGCAAATTCTCTCATTATCTTGTTGAATAAAAAAGGATGCCGTTTCATTACACATATCTCTAATATGATCAACAATAGGGCTAATTTGAGTTAATTGGTTTGTTTTTTGATAGATAGCGCTTAAAGATAAAGGTGTTGTTCCAATGCAATAGTTTTTGTCGGCTGTTCTAATAATGTATCCGTATTCTGACAAGGTATGCAATATTCTATATGTTGTTGATGCGTTAAAACCAACTTGATCGCAAACTTCTTTAAGGCTCAAAGCGGGTCTTTCCATTGTAAAAATTGACAGAATAATTAAACTTTTCTCAATAGCAGTCACTTTCTTTCCTGGATTTTTGGACTCTAACAACATAACTTTTTTCGTATTATAAAAAAATTACATTATATTATGAAATTAAATTTTATATAGCGAAATATAAACAATAAATTTTTAATAATTTCATATTATGAAATAACATATTATATAATGAAATAGAAGAAAAAAAATCAGTATCATTATTTTTACTAAATAAAGTAATTAACTAATAATCCATAAAAGGAAAATACTATGAGCAGACAAGATCAAATTAAAGCATTGGAAAAAGAATGGGCTGAAAATCCACGGTGGAAAGATGTAAAGCGTAGTTATAGTGCTGAAGACGTTGTTCGACTTCGTGGATCTAAGCAAATTGAATACACACATGCTAAAGATGGTGCTGATAAATTATGGGAATTAATAAATGGTAGTTCTAAAAAAGGCTATGTCAACTGTATGGGTGCTATTACTGCCGGACAAGCTATGCAACAAGCTAAAGCAGGTATTGAGGCTATTTATTTATCAGGCTGGCAAGTAGCTGCTGATGGTAATACATCAGAAACAATGTATCCGGACCAGTCTTTATATGCTTATGACTCTGTCCCAACTATGGTTCGTAGAATTAACAACACCTTTAAACGCGCAGATGAAATTCAGTATGCTAAAGGCATAAATCCTGGTGATAAAGGTTATATCGATCATTTCCTGCCAATTGTTGCAGATGCAGAAGCGGGTTTCGGCGGCGTGTTGAATGCTTACGAATTAATGAAGAATATGATTGTTACAGGTGCAGCAGGTGTGCATTTTGAAGATCAATTAGCGGCTGTTAAAAAATGTGGCCATATGGGTGGTAAAGTTTTAGTACCAACTCAAGATGCAATACAAAAATTAAATGCTGCACGACTAGCATCTGATGTGATGGGTGTTCCAACATTGCTTCTTGCGCGTACTGATGCAGAAGCAGCGACGTTAATAACGTCAGACGTAGATCCAATTGATGCGCCATTCATAACTGGTAAAAGAACTCCAGAAGGTTTTTACGAAGTGAAAAATGGACTAGAGCAAGCCATTTCACGTGGTGTTTCTTATGCGCCTTACGCAGATCTTGTTTGGTGTGAAACCGGCAAACCAGATTTAGGCTTTGCAAGAGAATTTGCAGAAGCGGTATTAGCTGAAAATCCAAATCAATTATTGGCATACAACTGTTCACCTTCATTCAATTGGAAGAAAAACTTAAGTGATTCTCAAATTGCTTCATTCCAAGAAGATATTGCTGCAATGGGTTATAAGTATCAATTTATTACATTAGCTGGTATTCACAACATGTGGTACAACATGTTTGATTTAGCTTATGAATATGCACAAGGCGAAGGCATGAAGCATTACGTAAATAAAGTTCAAGAGCCAGAATTTGAAGCAGCCAAGAAAGGTTACACATTCGTAGCTCACCAACAAGAAGTAGGCGCAGGTTATTTTGATGATGTAACAACTGTTATTCAGGGTGGTAAATCATCAGTAACTGCACTAACGGGTTCAACTGAAGAAGAGCAGTTCTAAGTCTTGATATTTTTTTTATAAAATTAGCTGATTTATATAATAATATAAATCAGCTTTTTTATGGGGTAATATATTGGAAATGAGTACGCAATCAAGCAATCTTTCTGAAGCAACTTCCAAGAAAATATTGGAAGGTTTTGAGAGGCACTATCGTGTTTTTCAACAAGCCTCTGTGCAAGCTAAATCTAGATTTGATCACTGCGAATGGCAGCAATTACTAGATGATTATAAGGCGCGCCTTTATTTTTATGATCAGCAAGTTAAACAATTCTGTCTTGAGCTTAAAAAAGAGATAAATACAGATATGTTTGATGAGGAAGTTTGGATAAATACCAAGCTTGCTTATATTAGTTTAACGTCAAATTATAATCAGCCAGAATTAGCTGAAACGTTCTATAACTCAGTTTTTTGTTTATTGTTTGATAAGCGTTTTTATAATAATAATTTTATTTTTGTTAAGCCATCTATATCAACTACTTTTATTGATATGGATGACCCAATTATTGTTAGTCATTATATTAAAACTCATCAATTAGAGCAAACACTGCAAGCGATTTTTTTAAAGCTAGACTTTGACACGCCCTATCAAAATTTAGATCGTGATATATCGCGTCTAAAAATGCAATTTATTAAACAATTAAATTTATCGGAAGATGAAGAGTTTGAATTGCAATTAGTTAAAAGTACTTTTTTTAGAAGAAAAGCTGGCTATATCGTCGGACAGGTTGTATTAAAAAATAATCAAGTTCGCCCTGTTTTGATAGCTCTGTTAAATGATGAAAAAACAGGAATATATGTAGATATATTGCTGACTGATGTTGCCAATATATCTATAGTGTTTAGCTTTTCTAGGGCATACTTTTTTATTGATACTGATTATCCTGCAGCGATCGTAGATTTCTTAAAAGCAATTCTTCCTGGTAAAACTAAAGCTGAGCTATACAGCTCAATTGGACTACATAAGCACGGAAAAACTTTGCTATATCGTCGTTTTTTAAAGTATTCACGTAGTACTGGCGAAAAACTTATTCTTGCTCCTGGCATTAAAGGCATGGTTATGACTGTCTTTACTTTTCCGATGTTCCCTTATGTTTTTAAAGTAATTAATGATAATTTTGCTCCACCTAAAACTGCAACCAAACAACAGGTTAAAGATAAATATTTCTTTGTTAAAAATCATTGTAAAGTTGGACGCTTAGCAGACACATGGGAGTTTTCAAATGTCGCCTTTCCGATTCGTGATTTGGATGAAGATCTACTCAATGAGTTAAAATTAAAGGTTGGGTCAAATATCACCATTGAGGGTGACTTACTTATTATTAAGCATTTGTATATGGAAAATAAAATGATTCCGCTTAATTTATATATCCAAAATGCTAATAAAGAAGACCTTAAGCATATTGTTAATGATTATGGACGAGCAATTGATGAATTGATTAATGCAGATATTTTTCCAGGTGATATGCTCACTAAAAATTTCGGTGTTACTCGCCAAAATCGTGTTGTATTTTATGATTATGATGAAATCACCACCATGGATAAACCTGTATTCAGAAAAATTCCAGACGCAAGGCATGAAGAGGATGAAATGGCTGCTGAGCCTTGGTATTACGTTGGCCCAGAAGATGTTTTTCCAGAAGAGTTTAAACTATTCATGTTTAGTCAAAATGATAGTAAGCAAATTTTTGCCAAATCCTATGAAAAATTACTAAGCGCTGATTATTGGAAATCTGTACAAGATAATATTCAAAATGGCAAGATTATTGATTATTACCCATACCGACAAAAATTCAGGATGTCCCAAATTTATTCACAATCCACCTAACTTATATGCAAAAAACTAGCGATATATCAGATCAACTCCATCCTAATGTCCAGTATTTGGAGCCTATTTATAATGGTTATGGCGCCAAGATAGATTTTTCTGGTGTTATCCACACTATTAAGTGTTTTGAAGATAATTCTTTAGTCAGAGAAGTGCTTGATACTGATGGCCAGGGTGGTGTTTTAGTAGTAGATGCGGGTGGTTCAAGACGTTGTGCCATGTTGGGAGATCAGCTAGCTGCCAAAGCAGTTAAGAATAATTGGTCTGGCATTATTATTTATGGCTTGATTAGAGATTCTGAGATGATTAATAAAATGTCAATTGGGGTTCGTGCATTGGGCACACATCCATTAAAAAGTATTAAGAAAGGCGTTGGGGAGCAGAGTCTTAATTTAAGCTTTTCTGGCGTTAATTTTGTCCCTGGGGATTATTTGTATGCCGATCAAGATGGCGTTATTATTGTGAAGGAGTTAGTATGATTTTAGTTGAAGGATATAAAAATTTAGCAGATTACCAAGTTGATCGTAACTTGTATCAGTTTATAGAGCAAGAAGTTCTCCCAGGTTTGGATATTAAGGTGGATGAGTTTTTCTCTAAATTACTAACTATTGTTTCTGAGTTAACTAAGGAAAATCAAGATTTACTGCTTCAGCGCGATAAACTACAATCCCAAATTGATAAGTGGCATAAGAATAATACTGGATCATTTGATTTACAGGCTTACAAAATATTCTTAGAAGATATTGGTTATTTATTACCTAAACCAGCTCCTTTCGAACTTGAGCTAGATCAGGTTGATGATGAGATTGCTAAAATAGCTGGACCACAATTAGTGGTGCCTATTTCCAGTGCTCGTTTTGCACTTAATGCACTTAATGCACGCTGGGGCAGTTTGTATGACACCTTGTATGGTAGTGACGTTATCGATAGAAAAATTAAGGGCGATGAGCGTGCTGCTCAAGTTATTAGTTGGAGTAATACTTTTTTAGACGAGGTAATACCGCTAAATTCTGGCTCTTATGATCAAGTTGCTTCTATTGATATTAAGTCAAACGTACCAATATTTACATTAAAGGATAAGAGTACAACTCAGCTAAAAAACTCAGACAGTTTTGTTGGCAGTACCAATCATAGCATTTTAATTGAGCACCATAATTTACATATCGAACTAGTCATCAATACAGATACTAAAGGTATTCAAGATGTCATTTTGGAATCAGCACTAACAACTATTATTGATTTTGAAGATTCAGTTGCTACGGTTGCTGGTGAAGAAAAAATTAACGCCTATCGTAACTTTTTAGGCCTAATGAAGCGTGATTTAGAGATTAAATTTAACAAGGGCGAGAAGTCAGTTGTAAGAAGAGTAAATTCAGACAAAAGCTATATTAATGCAAAAGGTAAGTCCGGTACTTTGCCAGGAAGTAGTTTGATGTTGGTACGTAATGTCGGACACCATATGTTAACAGGTTTAATTAAAACTCCAGATAATCAAGAGGCACCAGAAGGTATTTTAGATGCACTGATAACAACGTTAATCGCTCTGCATGATATTCAGCATTTAGGTGCTAATTCAAAAAAGGGCAATGTTTATATTGTTAAACCTAAAATGCATGGCCCTGATGAAGTGGCGTTTAGTGTTAAGCTGTTTGGGAGGGTTGAGCAGGCTCTTGGACTTAAGGCTAATACAATTAAAATTGGTATTATGGATGAAGAGCGCCGCACAAGTGTTAATCTAGCAGCATGTATTAAAGCAGCAGCTAAACGCGTAATTTTTATTAATACAGGTTTTTTAGATCGCACTGGCGATGAAATACACACCAGTATGCAAGCTGGAATAATACTTCCTAAGTCGAAAATCAAAAATCAGCCATGGATTAAAGCTTATGAAATCTTAAATGTTCAAGTAGGCTTGGATTGTGGCATGTATAAAAATGCACAAATTGGTAAAGGTATGTGGGCACAACCTGATCAAATGCGTGAAATGCTTGAGAGTAAGGTTAGTCATTTAGAAGCGGGTGCTAATTGTGCCTGGGTACCTTCGCCAACAGCTGCTACCTTGCATGCGACACATTACCATCGATTTGATGTTTTCGCTAGACAGCAACAATTAATGCAAACCCATCTTGAGGCCAACGAACAAGATTTATTGCTTGCTCCGATACTAAACTCTACTAGCACATTAAGTACAGCTGAAATTAAGACAGAGCTTAATAACAATGCTCAAAGTATCTTAGGCTATGTTGTGCGTTGGATTGATCAAGGTGTAGGCTGTTCAAAAGTTATGGACATTGATCAAGTGGGGTTAATGGAGGATAGGGCGACGCTAAGGATCTCAAGCCAGCATATGGCCAATTGGCTGCATCATGAGATTTGCAGTAAGGAGCAAATAAAGCAAGTGTTTAAAGAGATGGCACTCGTTGTGGATGCACAAAACGAGAATGACCCACTGTATCAAAATATGGCGCCAAGCTATGATGGAATGGCATTTAAAGCAGCACTATCTTTAGTTTATAGAGGTGTGAGTGAGCCAAATGGTTATACCGAATCAACTTTAAAAGAGTATCGACAAAAAAGATTAGCTGAACTATCTTTATCAATCTAAACCATAAGTAAGCTTAGCCTCTTGGGTGGTGCTTGCTGTGTTGTGATTTCAGCTGGACATTTTGAATATGAGTGTATATTTGTGTCGTTGAAATATCACTATGACCAAGCATGAGCTGTACACTTCGTAGATCTGCACCCTGCTGTACTAAATGAGTTGCAAATGCATGCCTTAAGCTATGTGGAGAAAGTGATTTGTCAATTCCTGCTTTTTGAGCATAAGATTTAATCATGTAAAAGAAATTTTGACGACTCATATTGCTGCCTCGATTAGATAGGAAGTAGCCATCAGTTTGACCTTTTTTAATTAAAAATGGACGGGCTTCTTTTTCATATTTAGAAAGATATTCTATGGCTAAATCACCCATTGGCAAGAGTCGCTCTTTATTTCCTTTGCCTAAAATTCGAATATATTCGTCATTGATATTAATATGATGATATTCCAGGCTAACAAGTTCAGTAACACGCAATCCACATGAGTATAAGAGCTCTAGCATTGCTCGATCTCTCATGCCAAAAATGGTTTTTTGGTCAGGCGTATCTAGAAGTTTCTCAACCTCTTTGATACTTAAAAAAACAGGTAATTTTTGTACTTGTTTTGGATGATGAAGCTTGGCAGTTGGATTGGTATCTGTAAGTTTCTGTGACACTAGGTATTGATAAAAAATCCTAAAACAAGTGAGAATTCGTGCTTGAGTAGATGGGCTAATCTGTCGATATTGAAAATATTTAAGAATACTAGTATCACTAGAATTTTCTAGAGATAGTTTATCTAACCATTTTGAATACAACATTAAATCAGATCGATAAGCAGACAAGGTATTTTTACTAGCACCTGACGATAGCCAGTAATGATCAAGGAATTGTTCAATAAGGTGGATATTATTTTCCATGTCTAAATTTTAGACAAAAAAATACCGACTAGTCGTCGGTATTTGAAAGAAAAAGTGGAGAAACTTATCGAGTCGGTAATTTTTCTTTAATTCTTGCTTTCTTGCCAGTAAGTTCACGAAGGTAATAAAGTTTCGCTTGACGAACTTTACCGCGACGCTTAACTTCAACAGAATCAATCATTTTAGAATGTGTTTGGAAAACTCTTTCAACACCTTCACCATGAGACATTTTTCTCACTGTAAATGCCGAACCAATGCCACGATTTTTCTTACCAATAACAACACCTTCGAATGCCTGCAATCTTTCACGATCACCTTCACGTACCTTTACTTGTACGATAATTGTGTCGCCTGCTGAAAAATCAGGAATGTCGCTTCTTAGCTGTTCACTTTCAATTTGATCAATTAAATTCATTTGAACTTATCCTTAAATATTTGTTTCTTAAAAAAAGGCAATTATACAGTCAATCATTGTTCTAAACAAGCAAACTATCCCATCTTTTTTATAGATGCATTTTTAAAGCAAATATGGCATAATTGAGGGCTTTATATTTATGTATTTTTAGAAATGGGAAAGGTAACTGGCTTTAAAGAATTTGATAGAAAAACAGAGGCTTATCGCCCTGTTGAGTTGCGACTAAAGGATTATGGTGAAATTTTTACAGGTGCCCATGACGAGCCACACCTGCAAGAGCAGGGCGCTCGATGCATGGATTGTGGCGTGCCTTTTTGCCAGTCAGATGATGGCTGTCCAATTAATAATTTAATTCCTGAATGGAATGACCTTGTCTATAACGATAAATGGGAAGAAGCCCTATCTAGATTATTAAAAACCAATAACTTTCCAGAATTTACCGGCCGCGTTTGCCCAGCACCTTGTGAAGGTTCTTGTGTTCTTGGTATAAACAATCCTGCTGTTACTATTAAAAATATTGAACAGGCGATTATTGATAAAGGTTTTGAGCAAGGCTGGGTTAAGTCATATGATGTCGAATTTAAAACAGGAAAAGCAGTAGCTATTATAGGCTCTGGTCCTGCAGGGTTAGCTGCAGCTGACGAGCTTAATAAATTAGGGCATAGTGTTAGTGTTTTTGAACGCGATGATCGTATTGGCGGCTTGCTAATGTACGGCATCCCAAATATGAAATTGGGTAAAGATGTCGTGGATCGCCGTGTTAATCTCATGAAAGATTGCGGTATTGAATTTATTACCAATGTTAATGTTGGTAAAGATATTACTATTCAAGCATTGCAACAAGATTTTGATGCCGTTATATTAACAACAGGTGCTAGTGAAGCTAGAGAGTTACCTGTTGAAAATCGTGATGCACAAGGCGTCCATAGGGCAATGGAGTATTTAACTGTTAATACAAAAAGTTTGCTAGACACTGGACTTGCAGATGATTCACATTTATCAGCCAAAGGTAAGAATGTTATTGTTATTGGTGGTGGTGATACAGGTACTGACTGTATCGGTACAGCGATTCGCCAAGGTGCTAAGTCTGTGGTTAATTTTGAGTTGATGAGCCAACCACCTATTGATCGTGCAGACAATAATCCATGGCCACTGTGGCCCTTGATTTATCGTGTTGATTATGGACATGCAGAGGCTAAATTAGCCTTTGGTGAAGATCCAAGACAATACCAACTCATGACTAAGTCATTTACCAAAGATGAAAATGGTGCTTTAACAGGTCTTATCACTGTAAACGTAGAGTTTCAAGATGGCCAGTTAACTGAAATTTCTGGTAGCGAAAAAACTTGGGATGCTCAGTTGGTATTATTATCAATGGGTTTTGTGTCACCAGAGCATTATGTCAGCGACGATGCAAAAATTGAATTAGACGATCGAGGTAATTACAAAGCTAGCTATGGCCAATATCAAACTTCACAAGAAGGTATCTTTACCGCGGGTGATTGTCGTCGTGGTCAGTCATTAGTCGTTTGGGCAATTAATGAAGGGCGTGGTGTTGCAAAGCGAACTCATGAGTACCTCTCTTAAAAAAAACTCTTTTCAGAGTAACTTTTTCATCTAAAAAAAACTTATATATCCCCTAAGGGATAGGTGATGATATCACTATAAAACAGTGGTATTTACTTGCATTTAAGTATAATTTGACTCGTTCACATCTCTAAAACACCGTGTTTTTGGGATTTATTAATATACTGGAGAGAGAAAATGGCAAAAGAGCTATATAACACACCCAACCTTGATGAGTTGGAAAATGGTCCATGGCCTTCATTTGTAACAGGTCTTAAGAGATTAGCACTAGATACGCACGCAGGTGCTGACATGGCACGTGACGTACTAGGTACACTTGAAACATCTTACGTAACTAAAAAAGGTTATTGGAAAGGTGGTACAGTTGGTGTTATCGGTTACGGTGGCGGTATCATTCCACGTTTTAACGAGTTGAAAGACGACAAAGGTGATTATAAATTCCCTGCTGCAGGCGAATTCCACACATTGCGTATTCAACCACCAGCAGGAATGCACTACACATCAACTCTTTTAAGAGATATGTGTGATATGTTTACTGATAATGGTGGTTCTGGCTTAATCGCATTCCATGGTCAGTCAGGCGACATCATGTTACAAGGTGCTACTGAAGAGACAACTCAAACAATCTTTAACACGTTTAATGATTACGGTTTTGACTTAGGTGGCGCAGGTCCAGCAGTACGTACAGGTATGTCTTGTGTTGGGGCTTCACGTTGTGAAATGTCAAATGTAAATGAGCAAGCGGTTTTAAGAACTCTTGTTAATGCATTCTTAGATGATATGCACCGTCCAGCGTTACCGTACAAAATGAAATTTAAAGTTTCTGGATGTGCTAACGATTGTATGAACTCGGTACAACGTGCTGACTTCGCAACTATCGGTACTTGGAGAGATGATATCAAAATAAACCAAGACTTATGGAAAGCAATGGTTTCTGACAAAGGTATGGACTACGTAGTTGATAACATTACTTCTAGATGTCCTACTTCAGCAATGAAAGTGAATGCTGACAACTCATTAACAATTGATAATAAAAACTGTGTTAAGTGTATGCATTGTTTAAATGTTACTTCTCCATTAACTCATAAGTACATCGCTAAAGGCGACGTTGAACCTATCTTAGCGACTGGCGATGATAAGGGTGTTATGATTATTATGGGCGGTAAGCGTACATTAAAAATCGGTGATTTATTCGGTTCTGTTGTTGTTCCATTTATGAAGATGGATACTGCTGATGACTTAGAAGCAATCGAAGATTTAGCAGGCGAAGTGGTTGACTTTTTTGCTGAAAATGCATTAGAGCATGAACGCACAGGTGAAATGATTGAGCGTATCGGTGTTGTAAACTTCCTTGAAGGAATCGGCATTAAAGTAGATCCAAACATGATTAACGAAACTCGTACCTCTTCATATGTTCGTATGGATGATTGGGACGAAGAAGCTGTTAAATGGTTTGAAAATAAAGCTGAAGCAAACGCTTAATAATAAATAAAAGAATATAATTTTTGGGTGATTAAATTCACCTAATTACATAACAAGGAGTAAAAAATGGCTAAGCAAGCACCAAGAATGCCTATCGAATCTGGATGTCCAGACCCTATTCAATATATGCACCCAACTATGCGTCGTAACTACGGCCAATGGGCATACCATGACCGTCCTCGCGCTGGCGTATTACGTCATACTTCAAAGAACAATGAAGAAGTTTTCACTGTTCGTTGTGGTACAGCACGTCAAATGGATGTATACACAATTAAAAAATTAGCAGATATTGCTGATGAATATGCAGACGGCTTTGTTCGTTTTACTATGCGCTCGAATGTTGAATTCATGGTTGCAGATGGCTCTAAAGTTGATGCGCTAGTATCAGCGTTAACAGAAGCAGGCTTTCCAGTCGGCGGTACTGGCCCATCAGTAACAATGATTTCCCACACTCAAGGTTGGTTACACTGTGATATTCCAGGTACCGATGCTTCCGGTGTTGTTAAATCGTTAATGGATGAGATGCACGAAGAATTTACTCGTGAAGAAATGCCTAACCGTGTTCATATGACAACTTCATGTTGTCAGATTAACTGTGGTGGTCAAGGTGATATCGCACTTAACATTCAGCACACTAAGCCGCCTAAGATTAACCATGATTTAGTATCTATGGTTTGTGAGCGTCCTACGGTTGTTGCTCGTTGTCCAGTTGCTGCGATTCGTCCTGCGATGGTTAATGGTAAGCCTACTTTGGAAGTTGATGAGAAGAAATGTATCTGTTGTGGTGCATGTTTCCCACCTTGTCCTCCAATGCAGATTAATGATCCTGAGCATTCTAAGATTGCTTTATGGATTGGTGGTAAGAACTCTAATGCGAGATCTAAGCCTTCATTCCATAAGTTAGTTGCTTCTAACCTACCTAACAACCCGCCAAGATGGCCGGAAGTTGGTGCAGTTGTTAAGAACATCTTGAGCGTTTATAAAGAAGACGCACGTGATTGGGAAAGAGTTGGAGAGTGGGTTGAGCGTATCGGTTGGCCAGCATTCTTCCAGAAGACTGGATTGCCGTTTACTAAATTCCATATCAATGATTGGAAAGGTTCACGTCACCAGCTTAACTCTTCTGCACACATTCGTTTCTAAGGAATCTTAAGATGAAGTTTGCAATTCAAGTTAACGAAGGTCCGTACCAGCATCAAGCGTCTGATACGGCTTTTCAATTCGCTAAAGCGGCGATTGAGAATGGCCATGAGATTATGCGTGTGTTTTTCTACCATGATGGTGTAAATAACGCATCTCGTTTTACATTACCACCACAAGATGATCGCCATGTTGTAAATAACTGGGCTTCTTTAAATATTAAAGATGCTGATGGCGAACCTGAATTAGTAGTTTGTATTGCTGCTGCGCTTCGTCGAGGAATGCTTGACGAGTCAGAAGCAACTAAGAACTCAATTGAAGGTAATAACCTTCATCCTGCATTCAGAATTTCTGGCCTAGGCCAGTTAATTGAAGCAGGTATTCAGAGTGATCGTTTAGTAGTATTTGGAGATTAAGATGGCTACAAAGAAATTTATGTATTTAAATCGCCGATCTTCATTTGGTACGGTGTATGCAATTGAATCATTAGAAGTAGTGTTAATTGCTGCTGCTTTTGAACAAGATGTATCTTTGGCTTTTATGGATGATGGTGTATATCAAATCGTTGAAGGCCAAAATTCTGATGGCATTGGCATGAAAAACTTTTCTAAGACTTTTCACGCGCTAGGTGATTACGATATCAATAAGCTTTATGTTTCTAAAGAATCTTTAGAAGAAAGAGGCTTAACTGAGTCTGATCTTATGCCTTTAGTTTATGAAGATGAAGATGATGATTGGGCAGAAAAACCTTCTATCAAAATTGTTACTAATGATGAACTTACAGCAATCATGTCTGAACAAGACGTTTGCTTGAGTTTCTAAGAGAGGGGGTTAATATGTTACATACAGTAAACAAATCATCTTTTGAGCGTAATTCTCTACAAACTTGTTTAAATACTATTGATGATTCAAGTGTCATATTATTTATTGAAGACGGTGTGATTAACGCGGCGAATAATACTAAATCATCAATGATTGCTGATCTTGCGACTCAAGGTCGCGTATTTGCACTTCAGGGTGATGTTGAGGCGAGAGGAATTTCTTCGAAGCTTGCAGATAATATCAAATTAGTTGATTATGCAGGTTTTGTAGATCTAGTTGTTAAACACGGAACTGCGGTTTCTTGGGTTTAATTTAATTAATAAATAGGAGTATAACTATGGCACAAATTTGTGGCGCTGATGTAGATGAAGAGGGTTTCTTGGTAAATCTTAAAGATTGGACAAGAGAGATTGCAATTGAAATGGGAAAGTCTGATGAAATTGACTTAGAAAACGAAGAAGCTGAATTATATTCAGAACGTTGGGAAGTCCTTAATCTTTTACGTGATTATTTTGAAGAGTATCAAATTGCACCAGCTGTTCGTGTGTTGACTAAAGCAGTTGGCAAGAAACTTGGTAAAGACAAAGGTAACTCTAAGTACCTTTACACTTTATTTCCTTATGGTCCAGGTAAGCAAGGTTGTAAGTTTGCGGGTCTTCCAAAGCCAACTGGCTGTATCTAGTTCTATATAGAGCATTAAAACATCTGCATTTTTGCAGGTGTTTTTTTATTTTTAAACATTTAGTTTGAGAGCAATATGTCATTAATAAGCATTATATTTACCGCTTTATTTTACATTTCCTTATTTATTTTTATCGTGGGTATGGGTAGAAAAATCCGTCAATTTTGGATTACGCCTGTCCCACTTAAAATTCCAATTGCACCAACCCCATTAACACAAACAGGTGCAATTTTTAAAATGATCCGTGAAGTGACTTTATTTGAAAGTCTCTTCCGATCAAACAAGTGGATCTGGCTCTTCGGATTTTTATTCCACTTTGGCTTACTATTAGTTTTAGTTCGTCATTTACGTTACTTTATTCCTGGTGATTTGCCAGAAATATTCTTGTTGATACAGCCTTTTAAATATGCTGCTTTTGCAATGATAATTGGTTTAGCCGGTTTGTTGGTTCGTCGTATTTTTGTACCACGCATTCGTTATATTTCAGCACCAAGCGACTACTTAATGCTTCTGATGCTAATTGTTATTGGTGTTAGTGGTGCAATAATGACATTTACCAGTAACCATACTGACGTAATGATGGTTAAAGCTTTTGCCTCTGGGTTGATTGTTTTTGACTGGACTAATTTACCAACGGAAATAAATTTTTTATTGCATTTATTTTTGGTGTTAGTGCTATTGGCTATTTTTCCAATTTCAAAATTGTTACATGTACCCGGTATATTTTTTAGTCCAACGTTAAACCAGGTCGATAATGCACGTAAAAAACGCCATATTTCTTCTTGGGCATTGAAACAAGAAAAAGAAAATACCGTAAAGCTTGAACAAACAATAGGTAAGGACGAATAACATGGCTGCTAAAGAATTTGATATCCCTGAGTTACCAACTTACATCGAGATTCCGGAGTTAATTCCAGATGTAATGAAAGGTGAAGGCCCTTTTAAAGCGATTGATGAATTTCAAAATCCTTTAGGGTTCCCAGGTGGAAAAGTTGACAATTGGAAAGAGGTTGCTATTGAGAAGATGGGCGACCTTAAGTCTAAATACCGCTCTGTACAAGTTTTCTTAGACTCTTGTGTTAAATGTGGCGCTTGTACTGATAAGTGTCATTATTTTTTAGGTTCGTCAGATCCTAAAAATATGCCAGTTGCACGTCAAGACTTATTCAGAAGTGTTTATCGTCGTTACTTTACATTTGCAGGTAAGCATTTTCCAAAATTAGTTGGCGCTAAAGATTTAGATGATGAAATGGTTGATGATTGGTATAACTACTTTCACCAATGTTCACAATGTCGCCGTTGTTCAGTATTTTGTCCGTACGGTATTGATACCGCTGAAATATCTATGGCAGCCCGTGAAGTGCTTGATACAATTGGTCTTGGCCAAAAATATTGTAACCAAATTTTGGGTAAAGCGTTAACAATTGGTAATAATCTTGGTTTGCCTGAACCTGCTTTAAGAGATACGCTTTTAGATCTTGAAGAAGAAGTTGAGGAGGATTTTGGTGCACCTGTTAAATTTCCATTAGACATTAAGGGTAGTGAAATTTTACTTATCACGCCATCTGCAGATTTTTTTGCAGAGCCACATATCGACGGCTTAATTGGCTATGGTAAGGTTTTTTACCAAGACGGTGTTTCTTGGACCTTAAGTTCTTATGCGTCTGAAGGTGCTAACTTTGGTATGTTTATTGGCTCTTACGATATTATGCGTAAAGCAGCTCTTAGAATACGTAAAGCGGCATTAGATCTTGAGGTATCACGTGTGATGGTTGGTGAGTGTGGCCATGCATGGCGTGTTGCTTATAGTTTTTGGAATACCTTAAGCGGTGTTGGTGCTGGCGCACAATCAGGTGATGAGTATGCATTAAAGTTGCAAAACCAGTTAGATGATCGCTACCCACAACCACAACATATTATTGAATATACCTATGACTTAATTCAAAGAGGAAAGCTTAACTTTGATAAGTCTGAAAATGACGAACGTACAGTTACCTTCCATGACTCATGTAATGTTGCCCGTGCAACTAACATGGGTGGTATTGAGGGCGGACAATTTATTCTTCCACGTGAAGTTATTAAAGCGGTTTGTAATAATTACGTAGACATGGAAAGATCAACCATTAAAGAGGCTACATTCTGTTGTGGTGGTGGTGGTGGCCTCTTAACTGATGATCTTATGGAGATTCGCATCAAGGGCGCTATGCCAAGAATGCAGGCTCTTAAACAAGTAGAAACGAACGAAGGGGTTAATACGTTGGCTGCAATTTGTGCCATTTGTAAGTCACAATTTTCCAAAGTATTACCTAAATTTGATTTTGACCCATACATGATTGTTAGTGTGCACCAATTGGTGAGTGCAGCAATTATTTTGGATAAGCCTCAAGAGGCAATCCAAATGAGTGAGTCACAAACTGAAGCGACAGACGCTGTTGAAGCGAAAGAAGCAGAAACTGAATAAAAATAAGGAGAATTATTATGCAAAAGAATGCTTACGGTACACCAACAAAAGGTGAGAATCATACATTTAGATTATATGAAGATGATGATAAAGGCTCAGTTCCTTATAGTCAGAAAATTTTTCAGGAAGACACAACACACAAGTGTCCTACTTATGTAACACAAACTCCTCCTTGTCAAGGCTCATGCCCTTCTGGCCATAATATTCGTGGTTGGTTAGATATTGTTCGTGGCATGGAAAAGCCTTCAGGCGATATGACATGGCAAGAGTATGCCTTCCGTCGTTCAACTGACGCAAACCCTTTCCCTTCGGTTATGGGTCGTGTATGCCCTGCTCCTTGTGAAGATGGTTGTAACCGTAATGAAGTTGAAGACACTGTTGGTATTAATGCAGTTGAGCAATTTATTGGAGATAATGCTAAAAAAGAAGGTTATACATTTGAAATCGAAGCAGCTGATTCTGGCAAAAAAGTTGCTATTATCGGAGGTGGTTGTGGTGGTCTATCGGCAGCTTTACAACTTCGTCGTCAAGGCCATGCAGTGACTGTATTTGAAAAGTTTGATCAATTAGGCGGTATGATGATGTACGGAATCCCTGATTACCGTGTACCACGTGATGTGCTTAACTATGAAATGGAACGCATTATTGCTACTGGCGTTGAAACAAGAATGAACACCAAAGTTGGTGTTGACATAACAATTGATGAAATTGAAAAAGAATTTGATGCTGTTTTATTTGCTATTGGTGCATGGAATGGTCGTGCATTACCTATTCCAGGTGGTGACGCAGGTAACTGTGTATCTGGTGTTGCATTTCTTGAAGCATACAACCAAGGTCGTTTACAGCACATTACAGGTAAAGTAATCTGTATTGGTGGTGGTGATACGTCAATTGACGTAGTATCTGTTGCCCGTCGTTTAGGTAATATTACTAATTTTGCTGAGAAGGATCGTCCAGAACATATCATTTTTAATGACACAGCACATGATGTTGTAGATACCTCTAACCGTCTAGGTGCAGATGTTCTATTAACGACTCGTTCTACAATTGATGATATGCCTGCGGCTCAAAAAGAAATTGATGATGCAATACGTGAAGGTGTTGAAATCCAAGGACAGTTAAGCCCTATTGAAGTTATTAAGAATGCTGATGGTCGTGCAACTGCTCTTCGCTTTATTCGTTTAGAAGACGACGGTAGTACTCAAATTGAAGGCTCTGAATTTGACGTTGAATGTGAGCTAATTGTATCTGCAATTGGTCAAACAGTTGATTCTGACGGCATAGATAATTCATTCTTTAATGAATATGGTTTTATTGATGCTGATAAGAATTATCAAGTACCAAATAAGCCAGGTTTCTTTGTTTGTGGTGACGTTGTTCGCCCCCACTTACTAACAACTGCAATTGGTCAAGCCGGTATTGCTGCTGAAAGTATTAATGATTATTTATCAGGTGATGGTCAAAGAGCACGTAACAAGGTTGACGTACATTACTTCGATCTTGCTAAGAAACTTGATGAGTGGGATCTTTCTCCTTCAGAATATAAAAGTGGTTCATTAGGTGAGGCGACTGATACTGCAGATTATGCAATTCATAACTACGAAGATCGCGCCCATGCATCAATCATTTCTCATACTGAATTATTCTTAGGCCACTTTGATGAAGAGCCACGCCATGCACGTAACCATAAGTTAGTAGATGTAGGCAACGTACTAGGTAACTTTGAAGAACGCTTAATTGGTTACTCTGAAGAAGAAGTACAAAAAGAAGCGGCACGCTGCATGTCATGTGGCTTGTGTTTTGAGTGTGACAACTGTGTCATGTACTGTCCACAAGATGCAGTATTTAAAGTGAAGGCTGATAAGTCTACTTTAGGTCGCTATGTTGATACCGATTACAATAAGTGTATTGGTTGTCATATTTGTGCTGATGTATGTCCAACAGGCTACATTCAAATGGGTCTTGGTGAGTAATTCAATTTATTGAAGAGAGTAATTATGAATCGATTTATGGTTTTATTGTTAAGTTTGATGATGACTAGTGTATTTGCGCATGCTAATAGTGAGCATACGTTGGGTACTCAAGCCGACTCAATGAAGAGTTCTGGTAAGACGTATCATCAAAGCAGCTCTATGATTCGTAAAATGCACCCTGAGTTTATGAATCATAAACGTGACAAAACATTAAGACAAGGTGTACGTACAGAAGAGTATTCGCTAAAAGGTTGTGTTTCTTGTCATGCTAGTAAAAAAGATCAATCAAACGATTATCATGCAATTGATGCCAGTGAACAATTTTGCTCCACTTGTCATCAAAAGGTGGCAATATCAGTTGACTGTTTTGGTTGTCATAGGACGACCCCTGCAGAAGGAGATAAGTAATGGATAGTAAAATTAATCGTCGTGACTTTATCAAGGCAACAACTGCGACAACTGCTAGTGTTGCTGCGTTAGGTGCTGGAATTACTTTAACTACTTATGTTAATGCTAATGAAAATCCAGTAACTAATGAAAAGCGTTGGGGAATGTTAGTTGACACTAATCGACTCACTGAATCTGATATTGATGGCATGGTTACTGCTTGTCAAAAAGAGAATGGTTGGGGTAATGAAACTCACTCGACAGGTGATCAAAAAGCTAGTTGGATTAAAAAAATTAAAGTAAAGGATACTGCCACTCAACGTATCAGTAATCTTGCTTTAATGTGTCAACATTGTGAAGAGCCACCTTGTGTAGATGTTTGTCCAACTAACGCTTCTATGAAGCGTGAAGATGGTATCGTTTTGGTTGATAAGCATCGATGCATTGGTTGTCGTTATTGCATGATGGCTTGTCCATATGATGCACGTTCTTTTGTTCATGAAGAGTTAACTAATCAAAAAGAGCATATGCCGCGTGGTAAAGGTACAGTTGAAGCATGTACTTTATGTGTGCACAGGGTTGATAAAGGCGAGCAGCCAGCTTGTGTTGAAGCAGTTGATAGCGACGCAGTTATTTTTGGTGATTTACTAGATGTAACTAGCAACATTCATCAGACATTAAAAAGAGTTCAAAGTACACAAATCCGTGCAGATTTAAATCTGAATACGGGCGTACGTTACAGCGGAATTTAAGAGAATTTTATGAGCATTATTCGATACGAACAAACACAAGGTAAAAGCCTAGGTTTTTATGCATTAATCGCAGGTTTAGGTGCGTTTATTTTAGCTGCTTTGGGCGGTGTTTATTTCATGGAGCACAATGGCCACCATGTTACAGGTATGAATAATCATATCGTTTGGGGCTTGCCTCATGTGTTTGCCTTATTCTTAATTGTAGCTGCATCTGGTGCACTTAATATTGCGTCTATTGCCTCTGTTTTTAATAAGAAAATATACAAGCCGCTATCTCGTTTATCAGGTCTTGTGGCTTTAGCGCTGTTAGCAGGTGGTTTAATGGTTTTAGTATTAGACCTGGGTCGCCCTGATCGTCTAATCGTTGCCATGACCGAGTACAACTTCGGGTCTATTTTTGCTTGGAATATTATTTTATATAACGGCTTCTTCCTAATTGTTGGTATTTATTTATGGATGATGTTTGAACGTCGTATGAATAAATACAGTCGTAAAGTTGGTATTGCAGCCTTTATATGGCGCTTAATCTTAACAACAGGTACTGGTTCAATTTTTGGTTTCCTAGTAGCGCGACAAGCTTATGATGCTGTTATCATGGCGCCAATGTTTATAGTGATGTCCTTTGCCTTTGGCCTAGCATTCTTTGTGTTAGTCTTAATGGCAAGCTATAAATGGACAGAGCGCCCATTGGGTGACGCTATTGTTAATCGTTTAAGTAATTTGCTGGGTGTATTTGTTGCAGCTGTTTTATATTTTGTTGCTGTTTATCATTTAGGTAATCTATATTTAGCTGAGAATTCAGGTGTTGAAAATTTCATCTTAATGGATGGTGGTATCTACACACAGTTGTTTTGGTATGGTCAAATTATTTTAGGTAGCTTGATACCATTAGTTCTTATTTATTCTCCTTCTACTAAAGGTAATCGCTCTATGTTAGGTCTTGCTTCAGTATTAGTGATCTTAGGTGGTATTGCACAACTCTACGTTATTATTGTCGGTGGTCAAGCTTATCCAATGGAATTATTCCCTGGTAAAGAAATTTTAGAAGGCTACGGAGCTATCGCTTTGTACACACCTACATTAGCTGAGTTAATGCTAGGCCTGGGTGGAATAGCGGTAGCCTTAATTGCAATTATTTTTCTGGTTAAGGTCTTACCTTTCTTGCCAGAAAGCTTGGCTGATAATGTTGCTGATCCGCACCATAAAAGCTAGCAAACGCTTAAAGTAGGGCAGTTCATGTCCATCTATCTTTCCGCAGCACACAAATCCTCAGGCAAAACAGTTGTTAGTCTGGGGATTTGTGGCGCTCTGAAGGCGCAAAAATTGTCCGTTCAGCCTTTTAAAAAAGGCCCTGATTATATTGATCCAATTTGGCTTTCACAAGCCAGCGGTAAGGCTTGCTACAATTTAGATTTCTACAATATGACTGAATCAGAAATTCTTCAGTTGTACGGTGATAAAAATTCAACTACTGATATTTCTATCATAGAAGGCAATAAAGGCCTGTATGACGGTATGAGCGTGACTGGCGGAGATGCAAACGCTGATCTAGCGAAGCTTCTTGACCTGCCAGTGGTATTGGTGATAGATGCCACTGGCATTACACGTGGCGTTGCAGCATTAGTTAAAGGCTATCAAGCATTTGATACCGATGTTAATATTGCTGGCATTATCTTAAACAAAGTGGCGGGTGAGCGTCACGAGTCAAAACTTATTCAAGCGATTGAGCATTACACAGATCTTGATGTTATTGGCTCAGTACGTCGATCAAAAGAGTTGATTATTGATGAGCGTCATTTAGGCTTAATGCCTGCCAATGAAACCCCTCAATCCCAGCAGTTTATTGATGGCGCTTCCAGATTAATTGCAGAGCAAGTAGATTTAAATAAAATCATCAGCTTTGAGAAAAACATTCAGACTACTATCGCGCCCAGTATTAATATTACTGCCACCAAGCTAAAGGTTAGTGTGGCAAAAGACAGTAGTTTTGGCTTCTATTATCAAGATGATTTAGACAAATTTAATCAACTTGGTGTTGAGATTATTTATTTTAATACACATAAAGATGCTCATTTACCTCATTGTGACGGCTTGTTTATAGGCGGTGGATTTCCAGAGATGCAATTAGAGGCGCTAAGTGCTAACCAATCTTTAATTAAGGATATAAAACTTAAAATCGAACAAGGCTTGCCAACTTATGCAGAATGTGGCGGCTTGATGTATCTGACCAATCAAATCACTAGTGTTACTGGTACTTATCCGATGGTCAGTGTGATTGATGCACAAACGAGTATGTCGCCAAAGCCAATTGGTCGTGGCTATGTGCAGCTAGCACCCTCTAAAGATCATCCTTGGAAAAATGTAGCTAATACAATTTATGCGCATGAGTTTCATTATTCCAAACTGGATAATATTGACCCTAATACACGTTATGCTTTTAAGGTTTTGCGTGGCGTGGGTGTGGATAATATGCAGGACGGCATTATTAAGTACAACTTGCTCGCTTCCTATACGCATTTGCGAAATGTAGGTGGTAATCAGTGGGTTGAACAATTTGTCGATTTTATTCACAAAATTAAACACCAAACATCATGATCACAATTACAAAAAAAGCAGCAGAAGAAATATCACTTTCCACTCATAATCCAGAAACGCAAGGATTAGTTATCCGCTTTGCTGCTGATAAAACCGATGAAGGTTTCCAGTATTTAATGGGTTTTGATGATCGCAATGATAGTGATATTCACCTAGAATCAAATGGTGTTGAGTATATTTTGGCTTACGAGCAAAAAGAATTACTAGAAGGGATGGTGGTTGACTTTGATCAAATCGAAGCTGACCAGGATTATAGCTTTGTCTTTATGAATCCAAATGATCCAAGCTATGAGCCACCTGAAGAAGGACATGCGCCAAGCAAATCTTAGTTTTTAAGTTTTTTAGTTATTAAAAAATTCGAAAATAATAAAAATGGCTGTTAAAGGCCGGAAAATCTTAGCCAACATCAATTAAAAAGAGTGATTTAAGCCGCCAAATAGGCCTATTTCAGGATTTTTATCGATATTAAGTACTAAGCTTTTAAAAATTTAGCAAATAATGAGAATGGGCTATTTATAGAAGTTGATAATGCCTTGATAAATAGCATTAGCAATTTTATCTTGTTCTTTATTATTGTTAAGTCGCTGCTCCTCTTTAGGATTTGAAATAAAAGCAGTTTCTACCAATATAGATGGGATAGCCGGTGTCTTAAGAA
>CALBNC010000017.1 GCA_937896195.1 uncultured Gammaproteobacteria bacterium | reverse complement strand
TGAGGTGGTCCTGTTTGTTTGGACAGGTTGGCAGCTGATTTAAGGTGTATCCAATTTCATGTTATGCTGCCAGTTCTAGTATCTCAGTCGTGTTACGTGATTGCCAGTAAGCCTCATGTGGGGTCGCCCCGTCAAGCGAAGAATGGGGGCGAACGGTATTATAAAACGTTATCCAGTCGTCGATCACCCGTTTGGCTTTAAAGCCATCACTCATTTCTGTCAGGTAAATGGCTTCATATTTGAGGCTGCGCCAAAGGCGCTCAATAAAAATATTGTCAAGGTAGCGGCCACGCCCATCCATCGAGATAGCCACTTCGACATCCGTTAGCACTTCGATAAAGTCACCGCAGGTAAACTGGCTTCCCTGGTCCGTGTTAAATATCTTGGGCGGACCATATGTATCAATTGCCTCTTTGAGGGCCTCCACACAGAAGTCAGCGTCCATCGTGTTGGACAAGCGCCACGAGAGCACATGACGTGTCGCCCAATCCATCACAGCCACCAGATATAAAAAACCTTTCTGCATAGGAATATACGTGATGTCTGCGCACCAAACATGATTGGCATCGGTGATTGGTAATTTGCGCAGGAGATAAGGGTATATCTTATGTTGGGGGTGCGGGTCACTGGTTCGCGGCTTGCGGTAAATCGCCTGTAGACCCATAATCCGCATCAGACGCCGCACACGATGTCTGCCGATAGAGATACCCTCTCGCTGCAAAGTGAACATCATCTGCCGACTGCCATAAAAAGGATATTGCATAAACAATTCATCCATGCGGTTCATGATCAATAGTGTGTCAGCCGATGCTGTTTTGGGCTGATAATAAAAGCTGCTGCGACTGATTTTTAGTACCGCACATTGCTTGGCAATACTCAAACCATCATGTTCAGACTTCACCATAGTTTTACGCTCACTATGGCTCATTTCTTCAGTACGCTTTCCAAAAAACTGTTGACCATTGTCAACTCCCCAATTTTGGCGTGCAGCTCTTTAACTTCGCCGTCAACATCACGGGCGCGGCTGGTCTTCTTGTTGTCAAAGGTCTCGTCAAGGCCATCAATGGCCTGTTTCTTCCACTGGCTAATTTGGTTGGGGTGAACCTGATAATGAGCAGAAAGCTCTTGGATCGTTTGCTCGCCGCGTAGTGCTGCGAGTGCTACTTTCTTCTTAAAAGCGGTCGTAAGGGTGCGTCTTTTCGTCATTGTATGTCTCCAATATTATACTTTGGATACACCTTAACAGACTGTCCAGTTTTTTAGGACCAGCTCA
>CALBNC010000016.1 GCA_937896195.1 uncultured Gammaproteobacteria bacterium | reverse complement strand
TATTGGCATAGACCGGTATGCCAATATTCTTCTCAATAGAGTCAGGATCTTCCACACCCTTGTTCATTGCTCGGCGTACAAAGGCAACCATAACGCCTAAAAACAAGCCTAATACTAGACTCAATAGTACGATCATCGACTTTTGAGGTTTGATTGGCTTTTCAGCTGTCAGCGCTGTATCAATAATGCGTATATTACCGATCATACTTGCCTTAGACACCTTAAGCTCTTGAGTTTTATTTAAAAGTTGGGTGTAAATTGTGTTGGCTACCTCGACGTTACGAGACAAACGCAAGATCTCTTGCTGTGTTTTTGGCAAACCTTGTGCCTTGGTATTAATCTGCTCTAACTGTTCTTTAAGTTTGACCTCTTGATTACTCAATGTCATCATAATCGGATGCGCCACAGTGTACTTCTTCGACAGATCTGAGAGTTTCACTTCTAACCCAGCAAGCTGAGCTTCAATGGTGACAACTTTACTTAGTAATGACTGCGCTTCTAGAGTTAAATTGACTGAACTTTTGCTAGTGCGGTAACTATTCAACTCTATTTCAGCCGCTTCCATCTCATCCTTGATCAGTGGCAGCTGCTCTTGTAAGAACTTCAGTCCGCTTTCAGCTTCTTCCGACATGCGCTCAACACTCTGCCTAAGGTACAGGCTTGATATTGTATCTACAACACGGGCAATCAACTTAGGATTATCACCATCTAGGTTAATTCTTAAGACACCCGTATTCTTGCCACGCTCAGAGATCTTAATACCTCCCTGTAGATTGTTAATTTCATTAATACGGCTACTTTTGTTTAGGTTAAACTCAGTACCTACTCTAGCAACCAGTTCAGAAACAAACACTTCAACACCGTTGGCACTTACCACCTCACCAACACTACCCGTAAGTAGCGCCTCACCATTAATATCCGTCAATGTGTATTCTTGACCCTCGCCAACAGTCAACACCACGCCTTTACTTAAATAACTTGGTAGTACTAAGCGCTGCAGTTGAATACGCTCACCACCCCAAGCATATCTATCCATACCAAGGCTCGCATCAGCCACATCAACACCATTATGCCTGCGCGCAATTGCCTTACCAATGATTGGAAAATAATTAGGGGTGACCTTAAGGGTTAGATTTAGCTTATCTACCGCTTTACCAATAATATTACGTGATTTAATAATTTCAATCTCAGTCACTGCCGAGACATCCGTGCTGAACATATCGCCAAAATCACCCAAGCCTAGCATGCTGCCTGATTTTTCTTCAATTTGTAATATCGCATCAGCTTGATAAATTGGCGTAGCAATTAGTGCGAAAAACACACCGCCCACCAAAAACACACCCGCAATAATACTAATAAGCCTCTTGGCCTCGATTAGCGTTCCAAGCAATTCTGATAAATCAATCTCATCCTCAGCATCGCTAAACACTTGATTATTCATTGCTACTTTATCACCTACTAATTGTTCATTACTCATTATTTTCTACTGGTTATTTGTTCTTTATTAGTTTCCAAATGAATCAATCTTCGCACCTATGCCAACCGATGGCAAGATGTTACTGATCACACGGTTCCACGATACTACCCCTGCTGGTGCTACAAACACCACATCGTTGGCATTTAGGTAAAACTGCCCCGCCAAGAGCATCGAATCAGCTGAGCCACCATCAAATCGGTAAATCACCGGCTTAGCCGTAGTGTCATTATTTGCACTTGCACGGCGAATCACAAATATCTGCTCAGTATCAGCAGTGCGGTTATTGATTCCACCAAGCATCGTTAAATCAAGAATACTCATTGACGTATTGGTAATTGGGTACGTGCCTGGCTTTCTTACCTCGCCCATAATATGCACACGCTTGGATCGGTACTCACTCACGCCCACACTAATCTGCGGGTCGGTAATAAACTTGCTTAGCTTTTCAGACAACAGTACTCTAATCTGCTCGATCGACTGGCCGACTACTTTGATATTACCCACGTATGGGTAGAAGATCGTGCCATTGTTTTGCACCACTAAGCCGTCAGATTTTTTATCAGTATCTTTGGTTTCACCACCCGTGCTTAAACCAGCATCACCCCATACTCTAATCATTAGCACATCTTGTACACCGACTTTATAGGTTGGATTATTCACATGGTTAACATTCATCTGTGCAACCAGTGCGGGGGTAATTAACAATGTATCGGGCTTGTCACTTTCTTGGGTACTAAAAGCACCGCGAAGGTTGCTGTTTTCATCCATTTGCATGCCAGGCGCACAACCTACCAACAAACTCAGTATTGACAACACACCCAATATTTTTAATTGCTTCATAACACTTATCTTCCTTCTATTAATATGATCTAAATTTAAATCAAAAATTATACTACCAATTCAGCCCAATCTGAAATACATTGGCAGAAAATGTTCCGCCATCCATGCCTTGCATTCTGCCCACATCGATACTCAGATCCATCGTATTGCTTAATGCCACACGCGTACCTACTGTGTATTGATGAATCAGCCCTTCACCCACATCCATACCACCACCGCCACCGACACCAAACTCATAGCCCACAAGCACTGGCAGATCAAATGGCTTGACTTCAATACCAAATAAACCCTCAGCATACGCACCCACACTACCCTTATAAGCACCATACGCACTACCTGAGACTCTTACCTGGTCATTCACTTGCTTGCTTAGGCTAAGCCCTAATAATTCGATACGATCAGCATACATGCCACCACTCTTAGTGCGTGCACTCGCATCTGGCTGATAAGTTTTGTTCTTAATGCTATATTCAGTCTTACCCTTGCCACCTGTCCAGCTCAAGCCCAGCTCAGACGTAGTCGCCGAGAAATTGCCACTCGGCGCATAAGTCTTGCCTAACATGGGCTTAATGTGCCAACCATCCGCTAACTTAATATCCAGCCCTATCATCGGCTGTACAATCAAACCACCACCAGTATCAATACCACCACCACCGGCCATACCTAGAGACAACTTAATATCAAAATCAACTACATCCTCAACAAGCTCAGTATTGATACCCAAGCCAGCTAGTACCTTGGCATAGCCATCAACCCCACCCGCGCCCGCGCCATAGGTTTCAAAAGTGCGATACAGTGAATCATTGATATAATCCTGATATTGGAATCCAATTAAGCTTATATCATCTACTAAGCTAGCACCACCACGCTTCTTAGCATCACTATCAGGACGATAGCGCAAGCTCACTGGAATAATCTTATTTGCTCTCTTATTGACAATCTTGAGATTATTGACACTTAGTGAGGGACGATTAAATTGATAGGTCGGTATCACAATACCTATACTCGGGTGTGTGTCACGCTCATAAGCGCTGTTAGACGTATTGGGGAATTGTGTATTCACCATCCCTATGCGCAAAGCCACATCACCGATCTCTTGCTCTAGCATCAAGTGTGAGCGCAGCATCAGGCCACCACCAGGGAATGCACTCGCACCGCCACCGCCACCAGCAAACAGACCGGCATCAATCGCAAGGCCATCGATCACATCATCAGCAATATAACGATGATAACCCAAGGTCACACCGCCGGTGAAAAACCCGCCACGATCGCCCGTTAGCGCGCCATAACCGCCAATACCGACATACACATCAGAGTCACTAAAGGGTTTCACATCATAATGCACACCCATCGTTCCCATATCCTCAGTTACTGATACGGGTATATCTTCAAATGAGACTCGCACTCGTCCTGACTCTGCATTGACCACTTGAACAATGAAGCACAAACAACAGGATAACAATATTGAACTTTTATTCATTAACTAAAAACCTTCTCTATCCATTCATCAACACCACGCTCAATCAATTCTAACGCCACTTCAAACTCCCGGCGCGGCTGCATATAAGGGTCTGATATCTCAAAATCACTCCATTTACCCAGCAAGTGTACTTTGCCTTTGGATGATGGTGCCATATTATGCACGGCATTAATATGGCTTTTTTCCATTACCAGTATCAGATCATATTCACTTATGAGTTCAGTATTCAACTGTCTAGCCCGATGCGCAGACACATCAATATTTTTCTCAGTCATTAATTCTTTTGCAGTAGCGTCAGCCTCATGCCCAACCAACGCACCAACACCAGCAGAGGCAATATTAATTCTAGAGTAATTACTATCAGAGAGTCGATCAATGAGCAAAGCCTCAGCCATCGGGCTACGACAAATATTACCCACACATACTAGTAAAACGCCACTAAACAATGGAAAACTCCAGACTATAAAAAATTGAATGTCATATTATCGCTTAATATACTTTATACAGTATACATACCACCGTTAACGTGGAGTGTCTGGGCTGTAATATAAGCACCCGCATCGCTGGCTAAAA
>CALBNC010000015.1 GCA_937896195.1 uncultured Gammaproteobacteria bacterium | reverse complement strand
TAAAGTTTTTTATATTTATGAGTGTGTTGCCAGAATCACCTGATCCATCGGAATTTATTTCCACTTATTTGGTTGGCGATATATTGGGTGGATTGGTATTTATTTATCTCGTTAGCAAGATGTCTTTTTTATTAATTAAGCGATAAAATTTATCTATGTTTGTAATTAATATTGTTATCGCTCTGGTTATTTTTTTAACGTCAGCCTTGATGTCATGGACAAACGGTATTGACATCACACTTGGACATTATTTATGGCTACCAATGGGTGCAAAGATATTAGCATTCTTACTATTTGGGCTTTGGGCATTACCGGGTGTTTTACTAGGGTCACTGATGAGTGGGTACATTCTGTATAATTTTTTTCATGTTAATCCCATCTATGGGCCACTAGGCTCTTTGATCGGAGCTTTTGCACCAATGATTGCGATATTAATAATGCGATATTTCAACTTATCCACGTTCTTTGATGGCGATAAAAAATTGGAATTTAGTCACGTTATCTTTTTAATTGTATTGTCATCAATAATTAATACATTACTTAAGCTGTTTCTTTATTTTGGTAGAGTAAGTGGAGTTGATCAGCAGCAGATAGATAGTTCTGAATTTATACTCAGTTACTTAACAGGTGACATATTAGGCGGTATTGTATTTATTCTGCTTACAATTAAGATTTTTATGCCACTTTTAATACGATTTAAGCTAATTTAGCTTTTTTAGCAAATTTTCTACTAACTCAATGCGTCTGATGTCTTCAGGCATCGATTCTTTAACAATTAACTGGTTTTGACCCTTTAATTGATAGTTTTTAGGCTGTTTTTGGATTAATTGAATGATTTTTATCGGTTCAATGGTGTTTTTACTGCCAAAAGTGATGATAGCTTTGTCTTCATAGAGGTTAATTTCATCAATTCCTATTTTTTCGCAAAAAAGTTTAAGGCGTGTATTGGCAAATAAGTGCTTAGTAGAATCTGGCAACAAACCAAAACGATCAATCATCTCAATTTGCAATTCTTTAAGCTCGTTGTTACTCTTACAACTGGCAATGCGTTTGTACAAAACTAAGCGCTCGTGCACATCCTCTAAATAACTCTGAGGAATAATTGATGGCAGGCCGCAGTCTATTTGAATCTCATGATTAATCGGATCGTCTAGATTAAGTTTTCGTCCAGCACGCATGGCGTCAATCGTGCGCTTAAGTAAATCATGGTATAGGTTAAAACCAATTTCACTAATTTTTCCTGACTGATTATCACCCAGTAAATCACCTGCACCACGAATTTCAAGATCATGATTAGCCAGCATAAACCCAGCACCCAGCTCTTCTAAAGATTCGATGGCATCTAGGCGTTTTTTGGCATCCCTAGATAAAGACTGATGTGATTTAATCACTAAATAGGCATAAGCTCGGTGATGAGACCTGCCAACACGACCACGCAATTGATGTAGCTGAGCGAGGCCAAAATTTTGAGCATTATTAATAATAATGGTATTCGCATTTGGAATATCAATACCCGTTTCAATAATGGTAGTACACACCAAAATTTGAAAGCGTGCATGGTAGAAATCACCCATGATGTGCTCAAGCTCTCGCGTTGGCATCTGGCCATGGGCAACGCGAACATGAACATTAGGCATAAGCTCTGTTAAGCTTTGCGCCATATTGTCAATTGAGTCAATGTCATTATGTAAGACAAAAATCTGGCCACCACGATGCAGTTCTCGCGTGATCGCTTCTTTGATATTATCATCACTCCATTCTTGTACAAAAGTCTGAATCGCACTTCGCTTTGCAGGCGGCGTGGCGATAATTGACAACTCTCTGAGTGAGCCCAGCGCCATATTTAAAGTACGTGGAATTGGCGTGGCAGTCATGGTGAGGATATCACTTTGCCCACGTAATTTTTTTAAGGCTTCTTTTTGTTTCACGCCAAAACGATGCTCTTCATCGATAATGACTAACCCAAGATTTTTGTATTGAATACTGCCTTGGATAATTTTATGAGTACCAATAACGATATCAATTTGGCCAGTGCTGAGTTTTTCAACAATAATTTTTTGTTCTTTAGCTGTTTGGAAGCGAGATAATGCAGCAATTTCTACAGGATGGTGAATAAACCGATCGACAAAAGACTGATGATGCTGCTTGGCCAGTAGCGTGGTTGGCACCAAAATAGCGACTTGTTTACCTGCTTCAACCGCTAAAAATGCAGCACGCATGGCGATTTCAGTTTTTCCAAAACCAACATCACCACAAACTAAACGATCCATTGGCTTATTAGAGCGCATATCGGCCAAGACTTCGCCCATGGTCTTTAGCTGATCAGGCGTTTCTTCAAAAGCAAAGTGAGATACAAATGCTGAATAGGCATCGTTAGGCTCTGGAAAAGCAAAGCCAGTTTGGGATTCACGTTTAGCATAAATCTCTAATAGTTCAGCAGCTACGTCATGCAAAGCTTCACCCGCTTTTTGTTTGGCCTTGCTCCATTGTGGTGTGCCTAATTTGTGCAAAGGTGCATTTTCAGCTAAGGCGCCAGAATAACGCGAAATAAGATTAAGCGACGTCATTGGCACCATCAGTTTGGCACCACCTGCATATTCTAATTGTAAAAAATCCTGAGATAATCCGTCGTAAGTTTGAGTCTTTAAGCCTAAGTATCGTCCGACGCCATAATTTTCATGAACAATAGGATCGCCTTTTTTAATCTCTACTAAGCTTTTAATAGCCTCATCAAAATCTTTATGCTTAGCTCTTCGCCTACGCTGCTGTTGAACGACTTCTTGGCCAAATAAATTGTCTTCAGTAATTACCGCAATATCAAGACCTAATAAGCCCTGAGATAATTCCTGATTGGTGATATGTAACAGATGATCACTTGATAAGAAGTGCTGCCAATCTTTTGTATTTTGCGCCTCAAGATCGTGATTTTTTAGCAATTCATCTAGGACACTTTGCCTGCCTTGAGACTCACAGACGATGAGTATTTTTTTCTGAAAACGCTTTGCAAAACTTGATAGCTTCGATAATGGATTTTTTGCCTGTGGATCAATGCGCAATGGCGGCAGTAATTTTGACGAGAAATTTAAATGCCCAGGCTTTTCTTCTAGTTTTGAAGGGCCGATAACAAGTTGCTGCTGTTGCTTAATTGCAGAAAACAACACTTCTTTACTTAAAAATACACGATTAACTGCTAATGGTGGCCTGTCCAAGTCTTGTTTGGCGTGGTCAAATCGAGATTGGATATTAACAAAAGTCTTGTCTACTAAAGCCGTAAATCCGGCAAAAGTTGCAATGGTTAATGTCTTGGGCAGGTAATCAAACAGCGTGTTGGTCGAATTAAAAAAGAGCGGCAAGTAAAATTCAATACCACCAGGTAGTCGACCTTCGCTTATTTCATGATAAATAAAACTCTGATCACCAAATGCTTGTGTGTAATTTTCTTTAAATAAATTAATACTTGGCTGATCAGTGGCAAATTCTCGCGCTGGTAGTAGTGTAATTTCATCTACTTGAATCTCACTTCGTTGAGTCGAAGTGTCAAAGCTGCGAATAGTTTCTATTTCCTGGTCAAATAAATCGATTCGATACGGCTTATTAGCGCCCATTGGGTATAGGTCAATTAAAGAGCCGCGAATATTAAACTCACCATGTTCCATGACGGTAGTCACACGGTTGTATCCAATTTTTAAAAGTTTTTCACTTAATAAGGCAGGATTTATATCGTTGCCGATTTTAAGATCAAAGCTGAATTTTTCGCTAAATTCAATAGGACACAAGTAGGAAAACAAGGTTTCCAATGTGGTGACAACAATACCTTTTTTGAGTTGTTTAAGTTTAGACAACGTACTAAGACGATTTGAAGTAATATCTGGATGCGGTGAAAATTGATCATATGGCAGCACTTCCCAGTTATCAAACTTTAGAATATCTAGTATGTCGTTGTAAAAATTTAGAGATTTATAGAGTATATCTAGATGGGCAATATCATTTGCAATAAGCAGGATTACTTGAGATTGCTGCTGAGCATATTCGACTAAAGCAAGTGCATCTGCACTTCCATACAAAGAGCCCCAATAGGTTTTCTGACCCGGATTTGAAAGGGGCATCTTCTCAGGATATAAGTAGGGCATGGTTTTAGAGTTGTGCGCTAAGGATATCAATTCCTTCGTTTTCTAGTAATTTGATTAGCTGAATTAAAGGCAGACCAATTAATGTATTAGGATCCCTACCTTCTAGGCTACTGAATAAGCTGATTCCCAATCCTTCTGATTTGAAACTGCCAGCACAATTGTAAGGCTGTTCTTTTTTCAGGTAATTATCAATTTGTTCAGGCTTAAGAGTTCTAAATACTACTTTATAATTTTCGACAATTGTTTGAATATTGCCGCTATTTGTATTTAAAAGACATAAACTTGTAACAAAAGTGACTACATTTCCAGAACAAGCACTAAGCTGTTTGATAGCATTTTCGTGAGTGTGAGGCTTGCCTAGTACAACGTCTTGCGCGCCTAAACCATCTTGCAATGTAGCCACTTGATCTGAGGCGATAATTAATCCATGTTTAGATTTAGCGACTTCTCGAGCTTTATCTTGGGCCAATCTATAAACGAGTTGCTCTGGTGATTCACCTGGTTTTCTTGATTCATCAATATCAGGAGACTGCACTGAAAACTCAAGTCCAAGTTTGTTTAATAAGGTCTGACGAAAGGGGGAAGATGAAGCGAGAATTAATGCCACGAGTGCTGCCGGTGTTTGTAAAATAGAGTTTATTTTACGTTATTTGAGGCTTTTTCATGCGCTTATCCATCATTGTTGCAATGGACGACAATCAGTTAATTGGCAAAGATAATACTCTGCCATGGAATCTACCGGCTGATTTAGGTTATTTTAAAAAGACTACCACAGGAAAAACGGTACTCATGGGTAGAAAGACGTACGAATCTATTGGTAGACCTTTGCCCAATCGTAGAAATGTGATCATCAGTCGTAATACTAATTTTAAGGCGCCAGGTTGTGAGGTAGTTGGTGGTATTGAAAGCGCTCTTGAGCTGGCGAAAGAGGATGATGAGATTATGATTATGGGTGGTGCTTCTTTTTATGAGCAAATGCTACCTAGTGTTAATCGTCTTTACATCACACAGATTGAAGGTGCTTATGCAGGTGATGCATATTTTCCTAGTTTTAATCGAGACGATTTTGTTGAAACTTTTAGAGAATCACACCAGCCTGATGAGAAAAATAAGCATACTTATCATTTCACTATTTTAGATAGAAAGCCATAATGTTTAAATTAATCACTTTAATGTTGTCAGCTTTGTTAGTCTCAAGTTGTGTGCTAACCAAAGTAGTGACAGTGCCGATGCGAGTTGGTGGTGCGGTTATTTCAATCATCCCGGTTGTCGGCGAAGGTATTGATGAGGCGATTGATGAAGCAGCCGATGTTATTGACGCAGTACCGATTTAGAATAAGATTTTAATCATAAAAAAAGGGTTGCTAAGAAGCAACCCTTTTTTTGTTTAGCTACCTTTTAAGCATTTTCTTTCAGCTAGGACTCGCTTGAAATCTTTAGGCATAACCTTAATGAAATGTTTAATCTCATCATTCCAGTTATCAAGAATGCGTTGAGCCACTTTTGACCCTGTGAATTGTAAATGACTAGATACAAAAGTTTTAAGCTCTGCTTGCGCATCTTCATCCATTGGATCTAGATCAATCATGACTGGGTTAACCATATCTTTGAACGTATCATTTGGGTTGTAAACATAAGCGATACCACCACTCATACCTGCACCAAAGTTACGGCCAACTTCACCCAAAATAGCTACGCGACCACCTGTCATATACTCACAACCGTGATCACCAATGCCTTCTACAACTGCAATAACACCCGAGTTACGTACACAAAAACGTTCTGATACGCAACCTGATAAGTAGATTTCACCACTGGTGGCGCCGTAGCCACAAACATTACCCGCAATAATTTCATCATGCGCATTAAAGGTTGAGTCTTTAGGTGGGTAGACAATAACTCTACCACCTGATAGACCTTTACCAACGAAGTCATTGGCATCGCCCTCGACTTCAAGAGTAATACCTTTAGCAGTAAACGCACCCAATGATTGACCAGCAGAACCGGTAAATTTAACGTGTACGCTATTATCTTTAAGTGTGTTTTCACCACGAGCTTTGACTAAACGTGATGATAGCATTGCGCCAACGGCACGATCAACATTGGTAATTTTGCTATTAATTTGCACAGCTTTAGTGCCATCAATAACTGACTTAGATTGCTCGAATAATGTGTTGTCAAGCTGTAATTCTAATTGATGATCTTGAGCTACCGTTTGGTAGGTTCCTGTATTGGCGTGCGGCTTTTGTGCAGGTGTTAATAATGCATCAAGATTGATTGTGCTTTGTTTCCAATGGCCAATAGCTTGGTTCATTTCTAGCATATCAACACGTCCAATCATCTCGTTAACTGTTTTAAAGCCAAGATCAGCCATGATCAGGCGTAATTCTTTTGCCACCATGAATAAGTAATTCACCACATGTTCTGGCTTGCCGGTAAATTTCTTGCGCAATTCTTTGTCTTGTGTCGCAATACCAACTGGACAAGTATTTAAATGACACTTACGCATCATAATACAGCCCATGGTAATTAGTGGTGCTGTTGAAAAGCCAAATTCTTCTGCACCAAGCAGTACACCGATAGCCACATCACGGCCTGTTTTTAATTGGCCGTCAGTTTGAATGACGACGCGTGAGCGAAGATCATTCATTACTAAAGTTTGATGCGTTTCTGCTAGACCTAACTCCCATGGCAAACCAGCATGTTTAATACTGGTGAGTGGAGATGCGCCAGTGCCACCATCATGGCCTGCAATAACGATATGGTCAGACTTTGCTTTGGTCACACCAGCGGCAATTGTACCTACGCCAACTTCTGCAACCAACTTCACACTAATACGTGCTTCTGGGTTAGAGCGTTTTAAATCGAAAATAAGTTGAGACAAGTCTTCGATAGAATAAACATCATGATGAGGTGGCGGGGAAATTAAACCAACACCGGGTGTTGAGTGACGAATAGCAGCAATGCCTTCATCTACTTTTGAGCCAGGTAGCTCGCCACCTTCACCAGGCTTAGCACCTTGAGAGACTTTAATTTGAATTTCATCAGCATTATTAAGGTAATCAATAGTGACACCAAAACGCCCCGAGGCTACTTGTTTAATAGCACTTCGACGAGAATCACCATTAGCATCAGGCGTCCAGCGTTTCGCATCTTCACCACCTTCACCGGTATTTGATTTACCTCCTAGGCGATTCATCGCAATGGCAAGTGATTCGTGAGATTCTGCAGAAATTGAGCCAAAACTCATTGCGCCAGTGGCAAAACGTTTGACAATTTCTTGAGCAGGTTCAACATCATCAATAGAAATTGAATTACCTGGTTTAAATGACATTAGGCCACGTAATGTTGAATTACGAGTACCTTCTTCATTGGCATGATTGGCAAAAGCCCAATAGGCTGATTCATCATTATTTCGAGCAGCCAGTTGCAAGTTTGAAATTGTTTTTGGATCCCACATGTGGGTTTCACCACCACTACGCCAATGGTATTGGCCGTTATTATCCAACGAATCAGTATGGTAGGCTTTTTGATGGCGTTTTTCGCTTTCAGCTTGCAAGATGTCAAAGTTAACGCCATCAATACGTGATGCAGTTTCAAAGAAACACTTGTCCATTACTTCTGGTGCTAAGCCAACGGCTTCAAAAATTTGCGCTCCTTTGTATGACGCTAGAGTAGAAATACCCATTTTAGCCATCACTTTTAACATGCCTTTGGCAACGCCTTTACGATATGCAGCAACAACAGCTTCATCACTATCAGTATCAATCATGTCATCACGACGTGCTTGCCAAAGTGCTTCAAAAGCTAAGTATGGGTTAATAGCATCAGCACCAAAACCTGTCATCAGACAGAAATGATGCACTTCACGGGCTTCGCCTGTTTCAACAATAATACCAACCTTGGTTCGCTCATGGCGAGCGATTAAATAACGATGTAGAGCTGAAGAGGCTAATAATGCACTGATAGCAGTGCGGTTTTCGCCGACGTTTCGGTCTGATAAAATGATCAAAGAATGGCCGTCTTTAATGGCTTTCGAACCTTTTGCACAGATCTCATCGAGCAGCGTAGAAATTTTCTTACCATCATTGACATCATAAGTAATATCAATGGTTTTAGTGGTCCAGCCTAAGTGATTGCAATGTTTAAGCGCTGCAGTCTCTTCATTTGTTAAGATTGGATGATCAATAACTAAGCGATGTGCATTCTTAGGATTATCGGCTAATAAGTTGCCTTCAGGGCCAATTGAGCAACGCAATGACATAACCACTTCTTCACGAATGGAGTCAATGGCTGGATTGGTTACTTGAGCAAATAATTGCTTAAAGTAGTCATAAATAATACGTGACTGATCAGATAAACAAGCAAGTGCTGAGTCATTACCCATGGAACCAACAGGATCACGTAATTCGTTAACCAGCGGTAAAAGCATAAACTGTAAAGTTTCAGTGCTATAGCCAAATGCTTGTAAACGATGTATTAAAGAATCAGGGTGAAAGCCATGAGCCTCTTTTTCACAGTTTAGATCTGATAGGTGAATTTGTTGAGTATCTAACCATTGTTGATATGGATTTTTAGCGGCAAATTCAGCTTTAATAGCTTCATCGTCAACCAGCTCACCTTTGTCAAAATCAACCAAGAACATTTTTCCTGGTCGTAGTCTACCTTTTGTTTTAACGTTGTCTGTTGCAACATCAACCACACCAACTTCTGACGCCATAATGACTCGATCGTCGTGTGTTATGTAATAGCGTGAAGGACGTAATCCATTGCGATCAAGGACTGCACCAATTTGGTGGCCATCAGTAAAAGCGATTGATGCAGGGCCGTCCCACGGCTCCATCACATTCGAAAAGTACTCGTAAAACGCCTTCTTTTCAACACTCATGTTGGCATCATTTTGCCAGGCTTCAGGCACCATCATCAAGACTGCTTCTTGCAGAGAACGACCATTCATCATTAAAAATTCTAAGACATTATCAAAGCTACCAGAGTCAGATACTTCTGTTTCAATAACAGGCAGGGTCTTTTTTAAGTTATCGCCAAATAGTTCACTTTCTAGGGTGCCTTCACGAGCGCGCATCCAATTAAAATTACCTTGGCGTGTATTAATTTCACCATTGTGAGACATGTAACGACAAGGTTGTGCACGATCCCATGATGGGAAGGTATTAGTTGAGAATCTAGAATGCACCATTGCTAAGTAGGTTGAGTATTCGGGACTGGAAAGGTCTGAATAAAAATCCAGTACCTGAGAACCCATTAACATGCCTTTATAGATAATAGTGGCAGTTGACAAGCTACACACATAAAATAATATAGCTTCAGATAGTGATTCGTCAGTTCGGATGATGTGCGATGTTTGCTTTCTAATAATAAACAATGCGCGTTCAAAAGCTGGCGTGTCAATACCATCAGCTTTACCGATAATAAGTTGTTTGATAACAGGTTGGGACTCGCGAGCAATGTTACCAACATCTGCTTTTTTAGTGTCAACCGGCACATCTCTCCAGCCAATTAGAGTCTGACCTTCGCTAATAACCGCAGCTTCCATCAAGTCTATACAATGAGCACGCTGTGTAGCGTCTTGCGGTAAGAATATATTACCGACGCCGTAATCACCTTGGGCAACAGTTTGACCAAATAAAGTGTGAATCTCAGCAGCAAAGAAATCATGAGGGATGTTAGTTAAAATACCAGCACCATCACCTGTATTGGTCTCACAGCCACAGCCACCACGATGATCCATTCTGCTTAGCATTTCTAAAGCATCTAATGTGATCTGGTGAGAAGGTTGGCCCTTGACATGGGCGATAAAACCAACGCCACAGTTCTCTTTTTCATTGCTAGGTGAGTAGAGTCCGTGTGCTTTTGGTAAGTGTAATAATGGGGTTTTCATAGGCTAAAATTTACAAAATAAAGGTCGCAAAAAATCTCTTAATTATAAACTAAAAGACCTCTCTATTTAAGTTCAAATCCCTTAGTGTGAGAGTGTATTTGCTTAGCGTAATAAGGTAGAATATTTATTAATTATTGATAAAAAACAATGCGCCCATGTTAGCGGTTATCTCCCCTTCTAAAACTCAAGATTTTTCAGCTCCCGATATACAAGACTACACCTTAACTCGCCAATTGAGCGAGTCAGAAGTTTTGGTTAAAATTCTTAAGAAGAAAACACGAAATGAGTTGTCTAAATTGATGTCTATTAGTGATAAGTTGGCTGAATTGAATTATGGGCGCTTTCAGGATTTTTCCACCCCATTTGATTTTAAAAATGCCAAGCAAGCGCTTCTAGCTTTTAAGGGCGATGTTTATAACGGTATTGATGCGCCTAATTTATCAAAAAAAGATCTCGCCTTTGCACAAGACAATTTACGGATACTTTCAGGGCTATATGGCGTGATACGCCCCTTGGACTTGATTGCACCTTATCGACTAGAAATGGGCACTAGGCTTGAAAACTCTAAGGGTAAAAATTTGTATGAATTTTGGGGTGATAAAATCTCGAAACTACTCAATGAAGATGAAACAGAAGTGATTATTAATTTGGCTTCTAATGAGTACTTTAAAGGCATTGATAAAAAGGCACTAAAGTCGCAAATTATTAATATCGTTTTTAAGGAACTAAAAGGCGATGCGTATAAAATTATTGGTATCTATGCCAAGCGAGCTCGTGGATTAATGGTGCAATTTATGATTAAAAATCGCATTAAGAATCCGCAAGATTTAAAAGCATTTAAAGCCGAAGATTATTGCTTTAGAAAAGAAATGTCAGACTCGACAACATGGGTATTTACTCGAGGCTAAAGCGCCTCCTCCCCAAGCAGACTTGCGTGCTTTGTATGCAATATTCAAGCTTTTGCGTCTGCGAAGAATGTCAACAAAGTTTAAGCAATGCTGATCATCGATGCCAATCATGTGCTACACCTTTAAAATCTAAGCTGCATTTTTGCGGCGCATGTTTGACTCAAGCGCCACTATTCTCTAAGACTTATACGCTATATGATTATTCTGGGAGTTGTGCCACCTTAGTTAAACACTTTAAATTTGATCACCAGCTTTGTGTTGGTGATTTTTTTGCCCACAAAATGTACGATAAGTATCTTAGCATTATTAGCCAGTATGGCGAATATGACGCCATTATCCCGTTGCCTTTAAGTCGTCAAAGGCTCAAAGAAAGAGGCTATAACCAAGCCCACGAATTATTAAGAATTGTTGCTAAGAAAGCCAATGTACTAATTGACCAAACCAGCGTTCAACGCACCAAGGCAACACGAGCACTTTCAAGTCTGAAGTTAGATGAGCGCAAGCTAGAAATCAAAGGTGCATTTAGTGCGCAACCGATGGATTACAAAAGAGTTTTATTGGTTGATGACGTCATGACTACGGGCTCTAGTATGGATGAATT
>CALBNC010000014.1 GCA_937896195.1 uncultured Gammaproteobacteria bacterium | reverse complement strand
TTTATTAGGCGTATAACCACCATTGATCGACTTATAAATAATAACCTGCGTGCTCATTTGCGTCGTCGGTTTTAATCGATAACGCATACAGCCATCCTTATCCATTCCAATCGGTAAATACACCTCTGTATCTATTGGCTTTGTGACGTCGCTACAAGCTACAAAAAACAGGCTAATAATAATCAAGCTAAGGTGCTTTATTGATCGGTTAAGTCGCATTAGAATTTTTTGGTCATTTTTAACATCAGCTGATTTTCTAGCTGTATAGAACTACCCAAAACATTAGCCCTGTTTAACAACACGCTGGCTTGGCTATTTTTGGCATAATTTGCAGTATAACCCAAGCTCATTTCATTGCTTAATGCAGAAGCTGTTATTGGTATGCGTCTATCCACAAAGCTAATACTATCATCAGCATTTAGCCCGTCTGCCAAGCTCAAATTTAAGCTTCCTTGAGTGATTTGTAGAGGATGCTTTAATGAAAAAAACAGCGCATCATTATCAAAATAAACATTTTTATTTAATACAGTGGCAGAATAATACTGGCTTTTTAGCAATGAAATATCACTAATGACTGAGTCACTTAAAGAATCTACCTGAGTATTTCCTTGAGAATATTGGGCGATAATATTTAAATTAGCTGTTGGTTTTAAGCTTGAAGTTAAGCTTAAAGCGTGGGTTTTTGCCTTGCCGGTTTTATAAGCATTAGAAAAATAATTAGACAAAAAAGTCTCATCTTCCTCTAAGTAGCTTAATCGAGCTTTAATATAAAAATCGTCATTAAAATCGTTTAAAAACGACACACCAACTTCTTTAATAGCTTGCTCATTGTCAGCATCCCAATAGCCAGAAAGAAGCTCTAAAGTGGCATTATCTTTAGCAATTTGAATACTTGATGAGCCTTTAAGTTGTGACAAATAGGCATTATCAAATAAGGAATATTGTTTAGAAAATCCGCTAATATTTTCACTGTTATATAGGGTGTTATGCGCAAAACCCACATTAACCTCATTCAGCTGAGTGGTCATTTTTGCACTGTTATCTTGTAAATTAACGCTTAATTGTAAATCGTCAATTGCCGAACTGTAGTTAGTATCGCTATAGTTGAGCTCGTCCACCAATCCAGACTCAGAGGCATAATGAATAACGCCATTCATATCAAATGAATAATCACGCTTGTATTTGTCAAAAACACTCATACCCAATAATCCATTCAACGAATTACCCATATTGCTCGCTACCTGAATACTTGAATCCGCTAATGAATAGCTCGCCCCAGAAGCTGTACTAATGGTTAGCACTCCTTGTGCAAACAAAGCATTATCAAGATTTAATAAGCCTCTGCCATAAATAACATCAATACCAGCAGCGCCCAAATCAGTAGCAGTATCGTACAAAATAGTAACGATTTGTGCAGCATTTTTAGAAGGCCACTTGCCTCTTAAAACAGCAGCAGCGCCAGCTACATGCGGATCAGCCATAGAGGTGCCACTCATGGTGCCGTAATTACTCGCATAATTATTGTCATCCACAGCAACGGTTGAATAAACACCATCGCCCGGTGCAGCCATGCACCAGTTTTTGGCACTACCGCACTTATTGCTATACCAGGTAATTGTATTACTTGAATTTGTTGCTACCACGGCAATTAGCGTTGATGATAAATCTTCATAGCCAGAATGAAGGGGTAATTGCGCACCCAATAAAGGATTAGAACCGCCATCATTACCCGCAGCATGCACAGTGATAATATTATTCGTATGTGCCAATTTCCATTTATCTGCCAAGGCTGTAGAAATACTACTACCACCAAAACTGGCATTAATCACCTTGGCATTTTGGCTAATCGCGCGATCAATTGAGTTTTCAATGGCGCTAGAAGCAAAAGAGCCTGAAGAATCACCAGCCCGTAGCGGTAGTATCTTTGCACTATAA
>CALBNC010000013.1 GCA_937896195.1 uncultured Gammaproteobacteria bacterium | reverse complement strand
TCTCCTTCCGCACCATATTTATACAAGGTGACATATGAAGACGTTTATTCTACATAGTCAAGACTTGTCAATAGCAAAACTTGTTTCTAAAAAAGTTGACGCTGTTATTCAACAAAAGCGAACTCATTTTCGCTTTACCACAAATAAAATTATTGATTTAGACGCCTTAAGAGAGGCGTTTAAACTCGATTTTAATTTTGTGCCTGCGTCATTCTCACCCAATCAAATCGCGCTTTTAGTGAGCGACATGGATTCAACTTTAATCAATATTGAATGTATTGATGAAATTGCCGATTTTGCTAATTTAAAGCCACAAGTAGCAAAAATTACCGAGCTTGCTATGCAAGGGGAGCTTGATTTTGACGCTTCTTTAGCGCAGCGTGTTGCCCTATTAAAAGGCTTAGATGTTTCAGTATTGGAAAAGGTTTATACAAACAAGCTCCAAGTAAATTCTGGTGGAAAAGAGCTGATCGATTTCTTAAAGAGTAAGCATATCAAAAGTGCCGTAGTATCTGGCGGGTTTACTTACTTTACTGATCGGTTGGCCAAAGATATTGGACTTGATTATTCTAGGGCTAATGTTTTAGGAGTCGACAATGGCCGCTTAACTGGCGTCACTCAAGGTAGTATTATTAACGCTAAAGCGAAAGCTGATTTCGTTCATGAACTGTGCCAAAAGCATACATTTGACGCTACTCAAGTGATTGCTGTTGGCGATGGTGCAAATGATTTAGCGATGATGAAAGTTGCAGGGCTGTCTGTTGCATACCACGCAAAACCAATTGTGGCAAAGCAGGCGGATATCTCCATTAATGTTGGTGGATTAGATAAAATAATAGATTTATTTGATGAATAATTTAATATGTTAGTTGAACTCGGACATTTCGCGTTAGTTTTAGCATTAGCGTTTACTTTCTTGCAAGTTGTATTACCAACAATAGGGCTTATTAAAGGTGATTTTTCACTAGCCCAACTATCACGTCCTATGTTGTGGGCCCAGTTCTTTTGGGTGTTGGTAGCATTTGCTATTTTGATGTATGCGTTCGTTGTAGATGATTTCTCTGTTAAGTATGTAGCCAATAATTCAAATACTGATTTACCAGACATGTTTAAGATGTCAGCTGTGTGGGGTGCACATGAAGGATCATTGTTGTTGTGGGCGTTGATATTATCAAGTTGGAGTTTAGCAGTTTCAATTTTTTCTAAACGACTACCAAGAGATGTTCTAACTCATATTCTTATTATTCTAGGTGTCATTAGTATTGGATTTTTATTATTCCTATTGCTCACCTCCAACCCGTTTGAGCGATTAGACATTATTCCTTTGCAGGGTCGAGAGCTTAATCCATTATTACAAGATTTTGGCCTGATTATTCACCCACCAATGCTTTATATGGGCTACGTGGGTATGGCCATACCTTTTGCTTTTGTGTTGTCATCTCTTATTCGTGGACAGCTTGATTCTACTTGGCTAAGATGGTCTCGTCCTTGGACTTTGGTGGCCTGGTCATTCTTAACCTTTGGTATTACGCTGGGCTCATGGTGGGCATATTATGAGCTCGGCTGGGGCGGTTGGTGGTTCTGGGATCCAGTTGAGAATGCCTCATTTATGCCTTGGTTAGTGGCAACTGCGTTAGTGCATTCACTCAGTGTGAGTGAAAAGCGTGGTGCCTTTAAGCATTGGACTGTATTGCTAGCCATTGCAGGATTTTCCTTAAGTTTATTAGGTACTTTTTTAGTCAGATCAGGCATTTTAACGTCGGTTCATTCCTTTGCTGCAAACCCTGCTAGAGGTGCTTTTATTTTAGTCTTTTTGATTATTGTTATCGGTGGATCATTAGCACTATATGCATGGCGTGCTTCACTCATGCGTAGTCAAAACTCTTTCTCTTGGTTATCTAGAGAGAGCGGGCTGTTGGTTAATAACATTTTGTTAGTTGCTGCTATGTTGAGTGTTTTTCTAGGCACCTTATACCCTCTATTATTAGACTCTCTAGGTTTGGGAAAAATTTCAGTGGGCGCACCATACTTTGATGCTGTGTTTGTTCCGATTATGATTCCTGCTGTTTTAGCCATGGTGATTGCGCCATTCTTACGCTGGAAAAAAGATACGATTTCTCGAATCACGACTGTTTTGAAGCCAGTATGGTTAGGTGTAGGTTTGCTATTTTTGGCCAGCTTTTTAATCGTTGATAATACTTTTGTTTCGTTGGCGGTGTTCTTGTTTATCTGGATTGTTCTGCATTCTATAACATTATTAGTAACCCGAATTCGTCAGAATGGCTCAACGAGTCTTGCTTTTATTGGCATGATTTTAGCTCATATTGGTATTGCAATATTCTTGCTAGGGGCGACAGTTACAACCCAGCTTGGTATAGAAAAAGATATAAAAATGGAAGTTGATCAGCAAATAACCATCAAAGGTTATGAATTTGTCTTTAAGGGCGTAGAGAGCTTTTCTCAACAAAACTATCAAGGCCATAAAGGTAAGATTGAAATTTATTTAAAAGGTGATTTGATTGCTAAATTGAACCCAGAAAAACGTCAATATGTCACTGGCATGCCAATGACAGAAGCTGCTATTGATCCAAGCTTGTATCGAGACTTATATGTTGCCTTGGGTGAATCTTTAGGAGATGGCGCCTGGAGTTTGAGAATTTACTACAAGCCACTGATAAGATGGATTTGGCTTGGTGGCTTGTTTATTTCATTAGGTGCTTTATTTGCAGCATTTGATAGAAGATATCGTCTGAGGGTTAAATCATGAGTATGACTATTTGGTTTGGTGTTATGTTGGCTTTATCCATTGCTTGGGCGGTGTGGTTTTTAAAAAGACCATTGGCCGATAATGGGGTTGATTTAGAGCAATCAAACATTGACATTGGAAAGCAAAAAAAGCTTGAGTTGCAAGCTGATCTTGCCCAAGGCTTGATTGATAAAGAGCAATTTGAACAAGCGCTTGAAGAGATATCAAATACATTGGCGTTAGAGCTTAAACAAGCAGACTCTAAAACACTGACTAAGTCTAATGCTAATATTTGGATCGTTGTGGTTGTTGTACTGCTACCGATTTTTACAATCAGTGTTTATCAAAATTTAAGCAATTACACACCGACTAGTAAGTCAGCTCCTATTGACTTGCCACCTTTAACTCTTGATCAAAGTGTTGTTAAGATTGAGCAACATTTAAAAGAAAACCCGCAAGATGTTAAGGCCTGGAAAATGCTTGGCTTGAGTTATTTTGAATTAAATAAAATTGAAGAGTCACTTAAGGCTTATGAGAAAGCTTACCAAATTGATTCTAGTGACCCCAGGTTATTGGTTGAATATGCATCTGCTTTAATCAGTGCCAATGATGACCAATTTACACCAAAGCCTATGGAGCTTATTAAAAAAGCTTTAGAGATTGAGCCTAATGCACCCGATGCACTCTACTTAGCCGGCATGTTTGCCGTTAGTGTTCAAGATTTTAATCTGGCTAAAACTCTATGGAATAAGGCATTAAGTGTACTACCTGAGCAAAGTGTTGATCGACAGGCGTTAGTCAGTATTCTGGCAGAGTTAAGTCGCGTTGAAAGTGGTGATATTAGTAATACAGTAACAGTTAATGTGGTTATTTCTGATGAAATATTAGCTAGCCGATCCGCCGATGATTATTTAATGATTTACGCTAAGGCTGCCCAAGGCAGGCCAATGCCAATTGCTATTCAAAAGTTACCAATTAAAGCATTTAATGGTCAAGTAGTATTGAGTGATATGAATTCTATTATGTCAGATAAGCTTTTGTCACAACATGGTAAGGCTATTATTGTTGTGCGTATAAGTGCAACAGGTGGCGCTATGAAGCAAGCAGATGATTTACAGGTTGCTAGTGAAATTATTACCATTGCAGACAATCCAAGCGTAACCCTAAATCTAAAATAAATCCATGAGTAAAACAATACAACTAGCTCAATCTCTGATTAAAATTGATTCAGTAACGCCTAATGATAAAGGTTGTCAGGCATTAATGACTGATCATTTAAAGCAGTCAAATTTTGAAATCAGCGATCTTAAATTTGAAGAGGTAGACAATTTTTGGGCCCAGCATGGTGCTGGATCTCCTGTATTTGTTTTTGCTGGGCATACTGATGTTGTGCCTGTGGGTGATGCCTCAAAATGGGATTTAGATCCATTTTCTGGTGAAGTAAAAGACGGTATGCTGCATGGTCGAGGTGCGGCTGATATGAAAGGTTCTCTGGCAGCTATGCTAGATGCCAGTGAGCGCTTTGTAAAAGATTATCCGGATCATAAAGGCACGATTGGTTATTTGATTACCTCAGATGAAGAGGGGCCAGCTGTTAACGGCACTGTCAAGGTTTGCGAACATTTAAATAAAATCGGACAAAACGTTGATTATTGCTTGGTGGGTGAGCCATCAGCGACTAACGTTTTGGGTGATGTCATTAAAAATGGACGTCGAGGCTCTCTTAATGGCACACTAACTATTATCGGCAAGCAAGGCCATATTGCTTACCCTCATTTGGCAAATAACCCAATTCATCTAACTGTTCCAGTTCTGAATGAGCTGTGCGAAGAGCTATGGGATAAGGGTAATGAATATTTCCCTGCGACCAGTTTTCAAGTATCAAACATTCATTCTGGCACTGGGGTGACCAATGTCATTCCTGGTACTATTGAGGTTGTGTTTAATTTTCGTTATTCGACCGAGTCGACTCACGAAGGTTTACAAAAAAAAGTGTGTGATATTCTAGATAAGCACAACCTGGAATATGAAATCGATTGGAACCATTCGGGCTATCCATTCTTAACACCTAAAGGCGATTTGGTGGCTAGCTGTATTGACGCTATTAAAAAAGTCATGAATGTGGATACCCAACTATCCACCTCTGGTGGTACTTCAGATGGGCGTTTCATAGCACCGATTTTAAATGCTCAAGTTGTGGAGTTAGGCCCTATTAATGCCACAATCCATCAACTTAATGAGTGCGTTTCAACTAAAGATTTAGATGATTTAAGTAAAATTTATTATCATATTCTTAAAAATATCTTAGTTTGATATAATGCGTTTTGACGTCATCACCTTGTTTCCTGACATGTTTTGTGCGATTAAAGACGAAGGTGTTGTCGCTCGAGGTATTAAAAAATCATTGCTTGAAATTCATACCTGGCAACTCAGAGATTTTTCTGACAACAAGTATCGCAATGTTGATGATAAATCTTATGGTGGTGGCGC
>CALBNC010000012.1 GCA_937896195.1 uncultured Gammaproteobacteria bacterium | reverse complement strand
TTTGATAATTTTGAAGTAATACTATATTTAATGTCTTTATAAGTAAAAGATAAATGATTTGCATGAAGCATTAAGCGCTTAGCGCCGGTTAATTCCACCCTCCTCTCAACTGATAAAGTTTTGCATAAATAATCATTAGCAACAGCTTCATTCACTCCGTAAATCGGATCTCCTAAAATACTGTGGCTTATTGAATCAAGATGTACTCGAATTTGATGCTGTCTACCTGTTACTGGAAGCGCTTTAATCAGAGTAGTGTTATTATTTTTGTTAAATTTTAAAGGCTGTATATGTGTAACAGAGGCTTTGCCTTGCGGTTTTTTACACGTCATTTTAACGTCAATCGTACTGTTCGCTTTGGAGATCAACTTGTCAATAATAATCAATTCTTTCACACAACCCTTAACCAAGGCTAGATATTCTTTAGTGAGTTCTCTTTTTTCAAACATGGTTTTTAATCGAGTGCTGGCTAGTTTATTTTTAGCCACAAGGACCAATCCAGAAGTTTCGGCATCGATTCTATGAGCTAAATCTGCTTGTTCACCAAAATGATATCTAATTTCATCTAGTAGGCAATAAGCGGTTGTTTTTCGAGTAGGATGTACCATTACTCCAGAAGGTTTATCAAATACAGCAAAATCTTCAGTTTCAAAAACAGGGTTTAATCCTCTGGTATGCCCTTCAAAAACTGCAACTTGCACATATTCACAATTCAGGATATGTCCATTTTCCAAGGGTTTTTGTTGGTCATCAAAAACCCTTTTTTTAGATAGAAGTTTTTGAGATATTGAAGAGGATAATCCGGCCTCATCAAGTAAAAATTGTTGAATTTTTTTACCTTGAATTGCCTGATATTTTTTGAGTACAAAGGGCATATTTATACAGCTTTATTGGTTTTTTAGATAACCAGTGAAGCCAAACCCAAAAACGCGACAAAACCAATCACATCGGTAATAGTCGTTAAGATGACGCCACCTGCTAATGCTGGGTCAATTTTAAATCTAATTAATAATAATGGTAAGAATGCACCAGAAAAAGCAGCAAATATTAGATTAACAACGATGGCTGTAGAGATCACCAAGCTTAATGTTAAATCTTCGAACCAAACGTAAGTAGTTAGGCCTATTACTGACGACCAAAGCATGCCATTTAAAAACCCAATAGCAACTTCTTTACTCATTAGAACCTTAAGATTTGACGTAGTTATTCTGCCAGTTGCAATACCTCGAGTGACCAAAATAAGGGTTTGTGTGCCAGCGATTCCGCCCATTGATGCGACCACTGGCATCAAAATAGCTAGGGCAATTTTATCTTGCAAAGTGGCTTCAAACAGTCCAATAAAAAACACCGCAACAAAAACAGTAATTAGATTAACACCTAACCAAATACTACGACTTTTAGTACTTTCAATAACCGGTGCAAAGATGTCATCTTCTTCGTCAAGTCCGGCCATTGACATAACCGAGTGCTCAGCTTTATCGCGAATAACATCAACCACGTCGTCAATGGTGATTCGACCAATTAACTGATTATGGCTATCAACAACAGGCGCAGAGATAAGGTCTCGTTGCTCGAACAAGCTAGCGACATCGCTATCAGATGAGCTTGCTAAAACTGGCTTATGGTCAGTATTAATCAAAGGCTTGATACTTTGCTCGGCTTCATTGGTCAATAAAGTAGAAATATGAATAGAGCCAATATATTTGTATGCTCTATCCACAACAAAAATCTGATCTGTGTCAATTGGCATCTCTTTAAGAAGGCGTAAATATCTAATGACTGTGCGAACATTAACATCATCACGTACAGTGATCATATCGATATTCATAAGTCCGCCAGCTGAATCTTCAGGATAAGATAAAACGTGTCTAAGATGCTTTCGATGCTTATGATCAAGAGTTAGTAATAAATTATGCAATGCAGATTCAGGCAACTCGGGCACAATATCTGCCAAGTCATCCATGTCTAAGCCTTCAGTAGCTTTAACAATACCATTAATACTCATTTCATTGAGTAATTGAGATAAAACATCTTCATTTAAGTCTTTTAGAATATCACCTTGAGTGGCGCTGTCAATATTTAGCCAAAGCTTTATCCTGTCTTTTGGTGGAACACTTTCCAATAGACGAGCAATCTCAGCCGAATGCAAATCGGATAATTGGGAGGTGGCTTCTTCATACAAAGAAGCCTCCAAAGATGTCATTAATCTTTGGAGGCGCTCTTCGAAAGAAGTATTTTCAACTTCTGACATTGACTTTATATTCCTTATTTGCTAAATTTAAAGTATTACACCTTAAGTATTAAATTTTTTAGTTTTTCCTATGATCATTTAATTTATCTTTATGTTTTACAATTTGAGCATCAAGCTTATTTACCATCTGATCAATAGAGATGTATAGATTATCACTTTCTGCTTTTGCAAATATGTCTGCCCCACTAATATGAAGGGTTGCTTCTGCTTTTTGTATGTCTTTTTCAACACCTAAAATCATATTAATGTTGATAACATGATCAAAATGATGTTTAATTTTAGCGAGTTTTTCTTCAGAATGTTGCTTGATCGCATCGGTTATATCAAGATGGTGGCCAGAAATGTTTAATTGCATGTGCGCTCCTTTATTTAGTTATAAAATGCACTCATATTGTGGCACAACTTTCCCAATGATATTGGTATATTTATTAGCTTTATAGGTAAATAAAAAGGCTTACAAAATCACTTTTTCGTATATAATATTATGTTTTACATATTTAAATATTTAGGAGATCAAAATGGATGCAATGAGTGAACACACTAATGAATTGGTTGCAAAGAAAATCGCTTTACAGGAAAACTTTAAGCAGCATACAGCAGTAAACGGTTTTTCATATGAAGAATGGATCAACCCATCTGCAGGATCTTTCTACGAAAACTACAAAAAAGATTTAGCTGAAATTGATAATGAAATGGCTCCACCATTAAAATACCAGTAGTATAATTTAAATCACTAATTGGTTCAAAAGCCCCGCTAGGGGTTTTTTTTGCTTTTTAAGGAAAAGACGCAATGTCCTATTTAATGTCAAATTATGCACCACTTCCAGTTACCTTTACAAAAGGTAATGGCTGCTATTTAACGGATAATAATGGCCTGGTTTATCTAGATGCGCTTTGTGGCGTTGCAGTTACTGGGCTTGGACATTCTCATCCAAAAATCTCTGAAGCTATTCAATCACAAGCTCAGCAACTCTTGCATACCAGCAATTGGTACCATATACAGCAGCAAGAAACACTCGCGGAAACACTGTGCAAGCTTGCCGATATGGATGCTGCCTTTTTTTGCAATTCAGGTGCTGAGGCGAATGAAGCAGCTATTAAGATAGCCAGGCTGCATGCACGTGCCAACCAAATCAATGAACCTATCATCTTAACTGCCAAGCAAAGTTTTCATGGTCGTACCATGGCAACGTTGTCAGCAACAGGTAATTCAAAAGTTCAGGCAGGTTTTGCGCCACTCGTTAGTGAGTTTATTCATGTGAACTTTAACGACGTTGAAGCCATTCAAAAATACGAAAGTAATCCTCGGATTGTAGCTGTAATGCTTGAGCCCATTCAAGGTGAGAGCGGTGTAATAGTGCCTGATGCTGATTATCTAAATCACGTTCAAGAAATTTGTCAAAAAAATAATTGGCTACTAATACTTGACGAAGTGCAAACTGGCATTGGTCGAACTGGCAAGATGTTTGCACATCAATATAACCAGATTACACCTGATATCTTAACACTTGCTAAAGGCTTGGGCAATGGCGTTCCAATTGGCGCTTGTATTGCCAAGGGTGATGCCGCTAAACTATTAACACCTGGTACTCATGGCTCTACCTTTGGTGGTAATCCACTGGTCTGTCGTGTGGCTTCAACGGTGCTAGACGTTATCAAACAAGATAATCTCTTAAACAATGTTAATGTCATGAGTGATTACATCGTTTCTAGCTTTACAGAAAAATTAAAAGCTGTTGATAGCGTACTTGAGATTCGTGCAAAAGGCTTAATGATTGCCATTGAACTAACTAAAGAGTGTACTCAACTCTTACAACAAGCACTAGATAAAAAACTATTAATCAATATTACTGGGCAGTCTATTCGATTACTGCCACCGCTTATTATTAACAAAGAGCAAGCGGATGAAATGATTGATATCATATGTGAATTAGTGAGCCAACTTTAGGCTATGGAGAATAACAATGAAGCATTTTGTTAATTTAGACGATCTATCAACTCAAGATTTAAATAGCATTATTGACACTGCTATCGCCTTAAAGAAGCAACATAAAGCTGGAGAGATTAACCAAACGCTAAAGAATAAAACTCTGGCTATGATTTTTGATAAATCTTCAACACGAACTCGCGTTTCTTTTGAAACAGGCATGACTCAATTAGGTGGTCATGCTTTATTTTTATCGGATCGAGACATTCAACTTGGACGCGGCGAACCTATTAAAGATACAGCCATTGTGATTAGTTCTATGGTTGATGCTATTATGATGAGAGTCTCTTCTCATGAAGACATCAACACCTTTGTAAAAAATAGCTCTGTGCCAATTATTAATGCACTAAGTGATGAATCTCATCCTTGTCAACTGTTGGCTGATATGATGACCTATAAAGAGCATAAAGGTTCGATACAAGGTAAAACTGTTGCTTGGATTGGTGATGGCAATAATATGTGTCATACTTATATCCAAGCCGCCAAAGCCTTTAAATTTAAACTTAATATTGCAACGCCAAAAGGCTATGAACCTGATCAAGTGTTTATTGACAATTATGCAGATCATATCTCGTTGTTTAATGATGCTAAGAAAGCTTGTGATAATGCTGATTTAGTCGTTACTGACGTTTGGGCGTCAATGGGTCAAGAGTCAGAGCAAAAGAAACGTGAACTTGCCTTTAAAGAATTTCAAGTTGATCAAAATCTAATGAAAAATGCTGATGCTGATGCAAGCTTTATGCATTGCTTACCAGCTCATCGTGGAGAAGAAGTTTCTGCAGAAGTGATTGATGGTAAACAAAGCTTGGTTTGGGATGAAGCTGAAAATCGCTTACATGCTCAGAAATCTTTACTATTGTATTTATTAGGCTAGGTTTTATTTATCAAGACTTTTCATGGCTTCTTGATAAAACTTCACTCCACGCTCAATCTTATCTCGACCGCGAGATTCTCTCCAACGATTAGTATCTCTTAGAGAGTACACACAGCCACAATATTCCTGCTGATAAAATTCTTCACGCTTTGATAGCTCCAGCATTCTTGATGAACCGCCCTGCTTACGCCAATTAAAGTCCCAATATGAAATTCCTTCATAAGGGTTTGCCGCACGAGCGCCGCAACCATTAATTTGACCCATGTCTTTCCAGCGAGAGATACCCAATGTTGAAGAGATTAAATCAAACCCCTGTTCTTTAGCATATTGAGCTGTCACTTCAAAACGCATGTCAAAGCATGATGTGCAGCGTGCCCCTCGTTCTGGTTCGTTTTCTTGACCTTTAATTCGATCAAACCAAGCATCTTTAGCATAGTCTGCATCAACAAAAGGCATGCCAAGTTTTTGTGCGAAACGAATATTTTCTTCCTTGCGAAGATCGTATTCCTCTCTTGGATGAATATTAGGATTGTAAAAGAAAATGGTTGTGTCAATTTCAGAAATACTTAAAGCTTCCATAATTTCACCAGCGCACGGGGCACAACAAGAATGCATGAGCAGTTTTTTTTCACCATTAGGTGTTTGTAATTTTGGGCGCTCAAAGCCACCAAGGCTGTAATCTACTTTAGACATGCTTTAACTTGTTTTAAAACTTCCCACGCTTCACGCTTAAGTTGCTCATTTTTTAAAACATCACTAGGGTGGCGCATTGAAAAAAACTTATCCTTTACTAATGAAACCTTAGTGTCCATTAATAAAATAGTTTGAGCATTATATTTACTAATCTCTTGTAATACTGCATCAGATTGAGATTTAATACAAATAACATCTTTTTTAGCTAATCCCACTGCTGAAAGCATTTTATATAAAAAATCTTGAACCTCTCCAGGCTCACAAATAGATTTAGCGCACTGTGTTTCAACAACCAAACAACGGGTTTGGATTGGCTGAGAATTTGAGGCATCTACACTTTTAGTAGCATACAAATACTCTGGAATATCCAATGCATTGAGGTAATGTGCTCTATGTGTTGACACTAGATTTGAGGGTGAGCTCTATCTGTATCAGCTAAAACTTTATTAAGTGCATGAAGATAGGCCTTAGCACTTGCAATAACGATATCTGTGTCTGCACCTTGGCCATTAATAATTCTACCATTATGCTCCAAACGCACATTAACTTCTCCCAATGAATCTGTCCCTTGAGTAACATTAGATACAGAATACAGCTGAAGGTTAACTTGCATGTCAAGTAGTTTATTAATTGCACTAAAAGTCGCATCAACAGAGCCTGAAGTTTCAGCTGTCATGCTTTTTTCAGTACCATCAACTGACAATACAACCGTTGCTTGATTTTTCTCACCCGTTTCGCATGTTACTTTTAATGAGACTAGCTTAATATGCTCGCTTTCAACTACTTGAGTCTCTGATACTAGCGCTTGCAGGTCTTCATCAAAAATTTCATGCTTCTTATCAGCTAACTCTTTAAAACGTCTAAAAGCATCATTCAGGCTCTCTTCAGAGTCAAATTCAACACCCAATTCAACCAATCTCGCCTTAAAAGCATTACGCCCAGAATGCTTACCCATAACTAGCTTGTTAGCATTCCAACCTACATCTTCTGCACGCATAATTTCATAGGTTTCACGATGCTTTAAAACACCATCCTGATGAATACCTGCTTCATGTGCAAATGCGTTGGCACCAACAATGGCTTTGTTAGGTTGCACAATAAATCCAGTCACCGAAGAAACCAAGCGAGATGCAGACAATATGTGAGTTGCATCAATATTAGTATCACAATTAAACTCATCTTGACGAGTGCGAACAGCCATCACTATCTCTTCTAAAGCTGTATTGCCTGCACGTTCTCCCAAACCATTAATAGTACACTCAACCTGTCTAGCGCCATTTAACACAGCAGAAAGAGAATTAGCCACTGCCAATCCTAAATCATTATGACAATGTGCTGAAAAAACTGCCTTATCTGAATTTGGAATACGCTCAATCAAAGACTTGATAGTGGCGCCAAATTGATGAGGCATGTTATAACCTACCGTATCTGGAATATTAATTGTTGTCGCACCTGCATTAATAGCTTTTTCAATGACACGACACAAGAAATCTTCGTCCGAACGGCCCGCATCTTCAGGTGAAAATTCAACATCATCTGTATATTTTTTAGCTCTTTTAACTGCTCTTACCGCCTGTTCAACTACTTGGTCTGGTGTCATTTGAAGTTTCATCTTCATATGAATATCGCTGGTCGCGATAAAAGTATGAATTCGTGCAGAATTTGCACCTTTTAACGCCTCTCCTGCTCGATCAATGTCTTTATCTAGAGCTCTGGCCAAAGAGCAAATGGTAGAATCTTTAATTGTATTGGCAACAGCTTGAACCGCTTCAAAATCACCGGGCGATGCAATAGCAAAACCAGCTTCAATAACATCGACACGCATTTTTTCCAAGACTTTGGCAATACGAACCTTTTCGTCTTTGGTCATTGAAGCGCCTGGTGATTGTTCTCCATCGCGTAATGTTGTGTCAAAAATAATTAATTTATCAGACATTTAAGTCTCCTTTATATATGTTTTTTCTAATTCTATTGTTTGGTAGTTGGCTTTAAAAGCCGCACGAGTTAATGTCTGCCCTACGGCAGTAATCGTTGTAAGTCTACGAAGTAGCCTTGAAAATAAAAATTAGACAAATAATTCATAAATCTAATTATAAATTATTTTAAGCCTTTCTTAGCTTGTTTTTTTAAAGTGCGTTTATTCCGTACTTCGATCATTGTTAATACCAGTCCTGATAATGTATAAACGAAGAAAAATATAAACAAAATAGCGCTAGGCCATAACGAAACAACAATCATGATAAGAGTTGCTAATAACAGTAATTTAAAAGAGGATCTACCTTTAAAATTGATTTCTTTAAAACTGTAATAGCGAATATTACTCACCATTAGTATACCGGCAGAAACCAAAATAATCCATGAGCCAATAATTAAAAATTGATCATCATAAACACTAGAGCCCATCATCTCTTTGGCCCATACTAAGCCAGCAATAAGTGCTGCGGCAGCTGGAGAAGGTAGTCCTTGAAAATAGCGCTTGTCTTGAACACCGATTTGCGTATTAAAGCGAGCTAAACGCAGTGAACCAGCAGCGACATACACAAAAGCACCAATCCAACCAATCTTACCCAAACCTTCAAACAGGTAAAAATACATCAACAGTGCCGGTGCCACACCAAAAGACACCATGTCAGCCATAGAGTCATACTGCTCGCCAAACTCACTCTGAGTATTGGTTAATCGAGCTACTCGCCCATCTAAGCCATCCCATAACATAGCAATAAAGATAGCGATAGCTGATTCAGCATACTGACCTTTTGTTGCCAGAATAATAGCAAAGAAACCAGAAAACAACCCAAAGGTTGTTAAGATGTTTGGTAATAGATAGATGCCTCTTTTCATTTTACTCGTATTCATGATTTAATTATAATGCCTTAGAAATGAAAACGCCCAACTAAGTTGAGCGCTTATTAAGAATGATTAATTCTTGGCTTGATCAACAATTTTATTCTTATTAATCCATGGCATCATTGAGCGAAGCGATTCACCTACTTTCTCAATTTGATGTTCGCGTTGAACTTCACGACGAGCAGGAAGCTCACCTACATTTGCCACAAATTCTTTAGCAAATGTTCCATCTTGAATTTCTGTTAGGATTTTCTTCATTTCAGCTTTAGTATCACTAGTAATAATACGTGGACCACGTGTTACATCACCATATTCTGCGGTGTTTGAAATTGAATAACGCATGTTTGCAATACCGCCTTCATACATTAGATCAACAATTAGCTTCAACTCATGTAAACACTCAAAATAAGCCATTTCTGGCTCATAGCCAGCTTCAACTAGTGTTTCAAATGCTGCTTGTACTAATGAAGTTGTACCACCACATAAGACAACTTGCTCGCCAAATAAATCTGTTTCTGTCTCTTCTCTAAATGAAGTTTCCAGGATTCCTGTACGGCCGCCACCAATAGCAGAAGCATAAGAAAGCGCCGTTTCTTTTGCCTTACCAGATGCATCTTGAGAAATAGCAATTAGGTCAGGAATACCGCCGCCTTTAACAAATTCTGAACGAACTGTATGTCCTGGAGCTTTTGGCGCTATCATAATCACATCTAAATCTGAACGTGGTGAAATTTGACCATAATGGATATTAAAACCATGAGCAAAAGCAACTGTTGCACCTTGCTTAAGGTTAGGCTCAATGTTTTCTGCATAGATAGTACCCTGGAATTCATCTGGCGCTAAGATCATTACTAAGTCTGCCCATGCTGTTGCCTCTTCAACTGACTTAACATTTAAGCCTGAAGCACTAGCTTTTGAAGCTGAAGCTGAACCATCTCTTAAAGCAACAACTACTTCAACACCAGAATCTTTTAAATTGTTTGCATGCGCATGGCCCTGTGAACCATAACCCACAATTGCAACCTTCATTGATTTGATAATATTTAAGTCTGCATCTTTATCGTAATATCTATTCATTTCTTTTCCTCTGTATTTAGAGCGTTAACTAACGCCTATTTATTTAATTTTATATTTTCTGACAAACGCCTGTAACGCCTGTTCTAGAAACCTCTATGATTTGCTCTGCATTAAACGCACTTAGAAAATCTTTAATTTTTTGACTTTTTCCTGCTAACTCAACAATATAAGCTTCTTCTGCCGCATCAATAATCTTGGCGTTAAATTGATCAAGCTTAGCTTCAACATCTGCTTGAGTATCACTTGAAATACTAATTTTAGCCAACAGTAATTCGCGCTCAATATGCTCAGTAGCTGTTAAATCTACCACCTTAACCACATCAATTAATTTATCAAGCTGTTTGACGATTTGCTCAATAATTCCATCATCGCCCACACTAACAATAGTCATTCTTGAAAGTGTTGAGTCAGTTGTCGCAGCAACTGTTAGTGATTCAATATTAAAACCACGTGCAGAAAATAAGCCTGCTACCCTTGAAAGAGCGCCAGCCTCATTTTCTAGTATCACTGAAATAATATGTCTCATAATTTATACCGCATTAAAGTCAGTTTCATCTTTTGAAACCATTTCATCTCTTCCTGCAAGCAACATATCACTATGCCCTCCACCAGCAGGAATCATTGGGAAAACATTCTCAGATGGGTCCGTCACAATATCAAGAAAAACTGTACGTTCTTTTTGATTAAATGCCTCAATAAGTGCAGGTTTCAAGTCTTCTTCTTTTTCAACCCTTATTCCCATATGACCATAACTTTCTGCAAGCTTTACAAAGTCAGGTAAAGCTTCCATGTAAGACATAGCATAGCGTTTTTCATAGAAAAACTCTTGCCATTGTCTAACCATTCCGAGATAGCCATTATTAAGATTAATTATTTTTACTGGCGTCGAATATTGAAGCATTGTTGAAAGCTCTTGAAGCATCATCTGAATACTACCATCACCTGTAACACATGCTACATCTCTATCTGGCATTGCAAGTTTAGCACCCATAGCAGCAGGAAGTCCAAAGCCCATAGTACCTAACCCGCCTGAGTTAATCCATTGCCTAGGCTCATCGAATAAATAATACTGTGCGGCCCACATCTGATGTTGCCCAACATCTGAAGTAACGATTGCCTTTCCTTTGGTAACTTCATAGAGCATTTCAATTACTGTCTGAGGTTTAATAACTCCAGGAGATTTTTTATAAGCTAAGGAGTCAACCTTTCTCCATTCTTCAATTTGAGACCACCAATTAGAAATATCTGCTAGTTTTTTATCTTTCATCTGATCAATTAAAGCCTGAAGGACTTGCTTTGTTTGGCCAACAATTGGAATATCAGCTACAACATTCTTTGAAATTTGAGATGGGTCAATATCAATATGAATAAATTTAGCAGTAGGACAAAATTTCTCTAAATTTCCTGTAATTCTATCGTCAAATCTAGAGCCAATAGCAACCACGCAGTCAGAACCATGCATTGCCATATTGGCCTCATATGTTCCATGCATTCCAAGCATTCCAAGGGACTGATTGTCAGTCATTGGGTATGCTCCTAATCCCATAAGAGTTTGAGTAATTGGGAATCCAGTCATATGAGTAAACTCACGAAGCTCCTTAGAAGCATTACCAATAATACAACCACCGCCAGCATAAAGAATCGGTCTTTTCGAGTTAGCTAGCATTACTACAGCTTTTTTGATTTGATGATCACTTGCTTTAATAGTTGACTTGTATGAGCGCATCTCAATAGTCTTAGGATATTCTTCAACTTCCATCTTAGCAATTGTTATATCTTTAGGAATATCAATTAAAACAGGGCCGGGTCTACCTGTTGTAGCAATATGAAAAGCCTTTTTAACAGTTATAGCTATTTCGCTAATATCTTTAATCAAGAAATTATGCTTAACACATGAGCGAGTAATACCTACTGCATCAACTTCTTGAAAAGCATCCATTCCAATTAATGGTGAAGGCACTTGACCAGAAATAATAACCATTGGTATAGAATCCATATGGGCGGTAGCAATACCTGTGACTGCATTAGTAATACCGGGACCACTGGTTACTAATGTAACGCCACATTTTCCACTAGCTCGTGCATACCCGTCAGCACCATGAGTAGCGCCTTGCTCATGACGAACTAAGATATGCTTAATATCCTCACAAGCATTCAATGCATCGTAAATATGCAAGACAGCACCACCTGGATAGCCAAAAACATGGCTAACACCTTCACTTTTAAGGCTATTTACAAGTATTTGAGCACCATTTAATTTCATTATTCTGATCTGGGTATAAAACTCACTAATTATACCAAATGAAATACGATGATATGCCTACTATTACAAGGAATTTTGCCAATCTTCTGAATAGAATTGAATTGGCGAACTTTCTTCCTCAAAAGTTTCAATTGACCACGTGTCTGGCCTCTCTAAAATGGCTGATAACAACTGGTCATTTAGTAAGTGACCAGTCTTATAACCTTCATAATGTCCAATTAAATTAGAGCCAAGTAAATACAGATCACCAACAATATCTAAAATTTTATGCTTTACAAATTCATTTTGATAACGCATACCATCTTCGTTCAGAACGTCATCATCACTCAGTGCAATGGCATTATCCATACTTGCTCCTAGCGCTAAATTTTGTCTTTTCATCATTTCCACATCTTTCATGTAGCCAAAAGTTCTGGCACGTGAAATTTCTTTTAGATATGACTGCTTTGAGAAATCAATACTCAATTGCTGACCACTTTCTTTTACTTTTTTATGGTCAAAATTAATTTCTAATGAAACTTTAAAGCCATCATGCTTAGACACTTGAGCCCACGAATCTGCATTATCCACACGGACTGTTTCATGAATAACAAAAAACTTCTTATGCTCATCTTGCTCTTCAATACCAGCAGATTGAATCAAAAACACAAAAGGTGCAGATGAGCCATCCATAATAGGCACTTCAAAAGAATCAAGCTCCACCAATACATTGTCAATTCCTAACGCCGAAAAAGCACTCATCAGATGCTCAACAGTGGAAACCTTTACTCCTTGATTTTCTAATCCTGTTGATAGTACCACTTCATTCACGAAGGCGTTATGTGCGCGTACTAATTTTCCGCCCACATCCATACGTCTAAATACAACACCATGATCAACTTTCGCTGGAATAAGTGTCATGTTTACAATGCTACCGCTATGAATGCCGATACCTCGAGCCTTAACTGCTTTTTTAATGGTTCTTTGTTTGATCATTTGCTTTTATAGCTTGAATAATTCTTGCATTGTACCAAACAAGCCACCCTTTTGCACTTGATCTGGCTCTTGCAAATAAGTTTTTGGTGTGTTGCAGATCAGCAATCCAAGTGCAGAAAAATAAGTAGTATTGGTTAAAATATTTTCATTACCACTGACTAAATCTCTATTAATGGTGGCTATTTTGCTACGTGAACGAAATTCTTTTAGCAAAAAATTCTCACAATGTATTATCTTGCTCGCGCCACCAATAACCACAAACCCTCCTTTGATAGCTCTATCTAGTTTTTCACTCTTTAAACTTCTTTTAATCAGTGTACAAATTTCTTTATAAGATTTCTCAATCACTGAAATTAACTCATGTAGCGATAAATAATGATCTTCAACAGAACCGATTTGTTCAAACTTAATCAGCTGATCCTTGGTGATTGAATCAAGCTGAGCCATGCCGTATGATATTTTTAAACGCTCGGCCTCATCAAATGTTGTGTTGTATGACTGAGCAATATTATTAGTGACAGAATTGCCACCTGCGTTAAATACTTGGCTAAATACAATACCGCCTTTAGCGAAAACTGAAATATTACTAACACCTGCACCCATATCCAACAAACAAACCCCTCTATCTTTGTCTTCTTGAGTTATACAAACAGAGCTACTAGCAATAGAGTCTAGGATGATTTTATCAACGCCTAAATCACTCAAAAGAAGACTCTGGCTAATATTGTTAATTGCCTGATTAGATACCGAGGTAAGATGCACTTGAGCGCCTAACAATGCAGCTTCCATTCCAATTGGAAGCGTTTCTACTTCGTCATTAATCGTAAAGTTGTTAACAACAGGGTCAAGCTCTTTTTTATTGGCAGACATGACGCCCGCTGAAGAGTTTTGAATAGCTTGTAACACGTCAACTTTGGTGACAGTTTTTGTCTTACCATTAAAGCTAATAGGTCGATTTTGATTACTGGTACTTAGCTGCAAATCAGATACGTTAATATCTATAAATTTAGGTTTTCGGTTACATTTTTTGTTAACTTTATCAATCACCTTTTTAATAGCTTGCGAAGCACTATCAACATCAACAATAACACCGTTCTTAACACCTAAAGAAGGTCCAGTTGCATGACCCAATACATGAAATTTATTGTCTTCGATATCAGCAATTAATGCTACTATTTTGCTGGAGCCCACGTCAATACTGGCAAAGAAATCAAGATTCGGCAAATGCTTCTCCTTGGTCTAACCATTGATATAAATGATCTATTTCAACGACTTTTCCACTTAGTAAACGTTTAAATTTTTTAGCATTTGGTTGTGCATGATACAAACCCAGAATGTGTCTAGTCATAGACCTAACAGGTACAGAGTTAGCCTGTTGTTTTTTCATATACGCCACGAACTCTAATAGCACTTGCTCTCGGGAAATAACTGGTCGAGAGCTTTGATGAATTTCTTGATCAACATTGGCCAGCAAATAAGGCTGATGATAAGCCGCTCTTCCTAGCATAGCGTTATCAACTTGGCTCAAATGCTCGTTAACTTCACTTAAAGATGTAATTCCACCATTAATACCAATAGTCAATTTTGGAAAATCTTTTTTAACTCGATACACCCAATCATAATTTAACGGAGGAACGGTTCTATTTTCTTTAGGACTAAGCCCTTGAAGCCAAGCCTTTCTCGCATGAATAACAAAGTTATCACAACCTGCGTTATTAACAATTTCAATAAAGTTTGTTAGCTCTTCATAATTCTGCATATCATCCACGCCAATACGTGACTTAACACTAAGTGGCGTATCAACAACCTCACCCATTGCTTCTATACATTGGGCAACAGTGTCTGGCGTTTGCATTAAACAAGCACCAAAACTACCTGATTGAACTCTGTCCGAAGGGCAGCCAACGTTAATATTAATTTCATCATAGCCCCAATCTTGTCCAATCTTGGCAGCAGTTGCCATCTCTTTAGGGTCACCACCCCCCAGTTGTAAAACTAATGAATGCTCTTGTGCATCATAATCAAGCAGGCGTTTTTTATCACCATGTATAACAGCTTTAGCGGTGACCATTTCAGTCCAAAGTTGTGCATTTTTAGACATCAAACGATGGAAATATCGACAATGTCGATCTGTCCAATCCATCATTGGAGCGACTGAAAATTTAGTTTGAGAGTTCATGTACTAATGTTGTTAATGCAAAGTCGATACTGGCATCAACTACTTGATGCCTATCACCCATAAAATTTTGCGTAGTTGTAAAATATTCACCTAAAATATAAAAACCAAAGCAAACCATGCCAACTGGCTTTTCTTGAGTACCACCAAGAGGGCCGGCAATACCTGTAATGGCGACTGAAACATCCACTCTTGCCTGCTTAACAACCCCACTAACCATCTGCTTAGCAGTCTGTTCACTCACTGCTCCAAACTCTTCTAGATTACTTTCAAGCACGCCTAGCATATCTGTCTTTGATTGATTACTGTAGGTAACAAATCCTCTGTCAAAATAAGCAGATGAACCACTTTGACTGGTTAACAAAGAACATAGCGCCCCACCTGTGCAAGACTCAGCCACCGCTATGGTTAACTTTTTTTTGATCAATAAATCAGTGAGTTGTTTCAGCTTGGACATTACTTTAATGCCGCTTGAACGATTTCAAAAATATCATTTGATAAACCATCACTTTGGATGATCCTCTCCAGCTGTTGCTTTTGTAGTTTCTTTAATTCTGGTGTAAAGCGCTTCCAGTGATTATAAACCGAAACCAGACGAGCGCCTATTTGCGGATTTGACTTATTTAACTTTAAAATAATATCCGTAAAAAACTCATAGCCAGCTTGATGATGAAAATTAACATAATTTTGTGCAAAACTACCTACGACACTTCGTAATCGATTTGGCGTATTAAAAGAAAATAATTCATGCTCCATCAATAACTTAATACTCTCTATGTCACTTGTGATTGAAGCCGATTGAACCGCAAAAAACTTATCCATCACTTGGACATCTTGCTTAAACATTTGATAAAAATCCAATATTGCTTGTTCTTTATGAATACTGTCACTAGACACTAATACACTAAACGCTGCAATTTGATCAGTCATGCAGTTTGATTGCTCAAATTGGATACTTGCCAAATCAGACTCTTTATTTTTACTCAGGTAATACAAACATATATTTTTTAAAGATCGCTCACCCACTGCTTCAGGTGTTAACTGGTAAGTTTTATTATTATTTGATGAATGATAAAGCTCTAACAATAAAGGTTTAAATCTACTTAAAACTTTGTTCGCCATTTCTTCACGCTTTTGGTGAATATCAAACACATCAATCACGGCTACTTTTTGATGTAAAAATCGTTCTGAAGGTAGCGTTAAGATCTCGCTAACTAATGATTTATCTTGCCTAGTTTGGACAAGATTTTCTATTGCATTAAAGAATAACTTCTCATGGGCTTTATTGGGCGTCAAGATTAACGATAACCAGATTTGTTGTGCACTATCCCAAACTACATAAGCGTCACTATCATGTCCAACTAAAAATATTTTTTGTTCAAATGTTACGTCTGACAATAAATGAATCGGCGCTGAAAATCCTCTCAACCAAGAAGGTGTTGGACGTGATTTCACACCCTCAAAAACAAAAGTTTCTTTTTGGTTTTTAATGGTTAACATGCCTTCTTTTAATTCATTGCCCTGATCATCTAGTAAAGCATAGTTCAGTGGAAGAAAATAGTTGTACTCATTGTTTTGTTCAACTTCAACATGAAAGCGTTCATTTTTCTCATCATAATTTGTTTTGATACTAACATTAGGTGTGCCAGGTTGAGAGTACCAAGTCATAAATTGGGAAAAATCAAATTTATTAGCATCGCTCATACTAGCTACAAAGTCATCAATTGTTACCGCGTCACCATCATGGCGTTCAAAATAAAGTTTCATGCCTTTTTGAAAACCTGCTTCGCCTAAAAAACTATGAATCATGCGAATAACTTCTGCACCCTTTTCATAGACTGTCAAGGTATAAAAATTATTCATTTCAATATAGCTTTCAGGTCTTACAGGGTGACTCATAGGACCTGCATCTTCAGCAAACTGAAAAGTACGCAAAGCATTGACATCTTCAATACGCTTAATTGAACGTGAATGAAGGTCAGAGGTGAATTCTTGATCTCTAAAAACAGTTAACCCTTCTTTAAGACTCAACTGAAACCAGTCCTTACACGTTACCCTGTTACCGGTCCAATTATGAAAATATTCATGTCCAATAACCGCTTCAACGTTGATAAAATCTTTATCAGTAGCTGTCTTAGGCTCTGCCAAAACATAGGTTGAATTAAAAATATTTAAACCCTTATTTTCCATTGCACCCATGTTGAAATCATCAACCGCAACAATCATATAAATATCTAAGTCGTACTCTAGATTAAAGCGTGATTCATCCCAAGCAAATGAACGTTTAAGTGAATCCATAGCAAATTGAGTTTTGCCAATATTATGCTCTTTAACATAAATTTTAAGTGCCACTTCTCGACCAGACAATGTTGTGTAATTATCTTCTAAAACAGCAAAATCTCCAGCCACCAAGGCAAAAAGATAGCATGGCTTAGGAGTTGGATCATGCCAAGTTACTTGACCCAAAGATTCTTTTAATAAATTACCATTACTAAGTAACACAGGATAACGATCACCACGCGCTTTAATGTGTGTTGTAAAAACACTTAGAACATCAGGTCTATCTAGGTAATAAGTTATTTGTCTAAAACCATGTGCTTCACATTGAGTACAGTAGTTTTTGCTAGACTGGTATAACCCGTTTAAACTGGTATTACTTTCAGGGTGAATGCGATTACATATTTCTAGAACAAACTCATCGCTCAAATCTTGAAGTTGCAACCCTTCTGGTGTTAACTCATACTTAGGCGTGACACCTTTAATCGTAATTGAGATTAATTCAAGATCCACGCCATTTAGGAATAGGCAATTTTTTTTAGCTACTTGGCTATTAGAATTTTTGTAAAAATGAATCTTTGAGCTCACCAAGGTTTCATGCTCACGCAGATCAAAACTAAGATCTGTGGTGTGAATCAAATAGTTACTTGGCTTATAGTCTTTTCTATAAATTGGCTGTGGGGTTAGATTGCTAATAATAACACTCCTAAAATAATTCGATAAACAACAAAGGGCATTAAGCCAATAGTGTCTAATAATTTAATAAAAAACACTACTGTAAAATACGCACTTAACCCTGCTACTAGAAACCCAATAGCCAACATAGGCCAGTCAACCATTTGCGGTTGTTGAGATAACTCCAGTAACATCAATAAGGCTGATAGGGTAATAACAGGAATGGATAATAAAAAGGCAAACTGAGTTGACATGTTTCTAGATAGTCCAATCAACAAACCTGCTGTAATGGTAATACCTGATCTAGACGTGCCTGGAACCAATGCTAGGGCTTGCATGATGCCAACAAAGCCAACATCTTGCCAGCTTAATTCGGATCTAGGGTTATTATTTCGGGCATTAACCCAACTCGAGAAACCTAACAACAAGCCAAACACAAGTGTTGAATAAGCAATAACCTCAGTTGAGCGCAAATTAAGCTCAATAAAATCTTTAAATAGTAATCCCGCTAAACCAACTGGAATAGTGCCAAGTAAAACACCCCAAGCTAGTTTTGATTGGCCCACCGTCTGAGTTTTAATAACTGAATAGAAAAAATCTTGAATAAGGATGCGAATAATCGCTCGATAATAAAACACAATAGCGCTTAACGTGCCTAGATGAACTACTACATCAAATGCCAGCCCCTGATCTGGCCAATCGGTTAACTTAGGCACAAGAATTAAGTGTGCAGAAGAAGAGATTGGCAAAAATTCACTTAGTCCCTGAACGAGTGATAATACTATTGTTTGAATGAAATCCATAATAATGACAAGTTTACAACTTATGACTTAAGTCTTGTTCTTTAAATCCAATTAATTTTACGTGTACCAACTTACTCAAAGCCAAAATTTTAAAACTTTCACCCATAGCACTAGGTAGAACTAATTGCTTAACCTGTTGAGCTAGACTGATACGCTTATTCTCATCTTGCTCTTCAAGAAGATATTCATCAATACCCAGTGCAATTAAAAATAAGGCTTGCGTGGCATATCCAGCTACTTTAAAACCTGAGACTTTTGCTTGGTCTGCCATATCTGAAAAATTAACTGAAGTGGTGATATCCTGTTCACCAACATGCACAAAAGGATCGTCACTGGCTTTATGCTGATAATAGCAGCGAAGTGTGCCATCAAACCTTTGAGGATGAAAATACTCATCTCTATGCATGCCGTAATCAATAATTAAGACTACAGCCTCATCGAGAGCCTCATATAGCGAATCAATCCAAGCCATAGCTCTTAGGTTTACCTCAGTTGTATAGCCTTCATCTGTTCCGCTGGGCAGCTTGATAGTTGATTTTTGAAAAACAGCGTCATCCAGCTTCCAATTAAGCTGACCATTGTCAATGTCAACACAAAGTTCATGAAATTCACCCTCTTTTTGCATAAAGCGCTTAGCAGGCATAGCATCTAATACTTCATTAGCAATCACCACGCCATTAAAACCTTCTGGCAGCTTATCTAACCATATAACTCGTTCTAGTAATTCTGGCAACGCTTTAGCGATAGTCTGCTGCTGTCGGTGTTTTAATTCACTACTTAATTCAAGAATATAATAAAACTTTGGTAGGCATTTTAATCGACCTAATTCAAACAATATTTGAGCAGCAAGCACGCCACTACCCGCACCGAACTCCAAAATATCATTATCACCATTGAGAACTTGAGTACATTGCCTTGCCAAACAAAAACCAAATAAGTCTGATGTTTCAGGTGCGGTGATAAAATCTCCTTTTTCACCGAATTTTTCTGATCCAGAGCGGTAATAGCCTAATTGAGGATAATACAATGCCAATTCCATAAATTCATCGAAACCTATGGGCGCTTGTTTTTGTATAATAGTGTTTTTAATTACTTCAGTAAGCTTCATTACATCGGTATTTTATATGAAAACAGCATTAGTCACAGGCGGTGCATACCGCATTGGTCAACAAATTTGTCGCACATTACATGAGGCGAGTTTTAATATTATTATCCATTACAACTCTTCTTCTCTGGGTGCTCAAAAGTTAGCCGATGAACTTAACTCAATTCGCCCTGATTCAGCTAAAACAATTCAGGCTGAACTCTCTAGCACCGATGATATTGAGCAGCTATGCCAATCAGTTAGATCATTAGATGTTTTGATAAACAATGCATCAGTTTTTTATCCAACGCCAATAGATAATTTAAAACTGTCTGATTATCAAAAAATTATGAATACGAATTTAATGGGGCCACTTTTCTTATCAAGCACTCTTAGTAAAAAACTAGCTCAGAATAATGGCTCTATCGTCAATATTATTGATATTCATGGAGATAGACCACTCAGAAATCACACCATTTATAATATTTCTAAAGCGGCTATTGCCATGATGACAAAAACATTAGCCAAAGAATTAGCGCCCAATATTCGAGTTAATGGTGTTTCACCTGGTTCTATCATATGGCCAGAAAATGAAGCTGAACTCAACCAGTCTCAAAAACAGTCTATGCTAAATAAAATCGCCCTAAATAAACAAGGCTCTGCAAATGATATTGCTGACACTGTGTTGTTTTTAACTCAGTCTAACTACATCACCGGCCAAATTATTGCAGTTGATGGTGGACGAAATCTAAACCAATAATATTATTAAATAAAAAATATTACAATTCTATAAGAACGATATTTGTGTTATAATAAAAAGGCTTGATATTTTTTTATCAGCTAAAAGAATTTACAAAATACTTCTGTGCTAAGAAAAAAACCACAGAAGTTAAATAATATTTTGGGCTTATTGTTGCCACATAAGAGAATAATTCACGGCTTTCTGCGACAGAGTAGAAAGACCTGAAAAGGGTTAAGCCCTTATAAAGAAAGGTTTTTTTTGATCATTATGATGAACACAAATCACACTTTAATATCAAATCAATACATCAGTATTGATTGCCTATGTGCGCACTTAAGTCCACCACTAAAAGGACTTAACTATGAAACATATTTTAATCAACGCTACTCACAAGGAAGAAATCAGAGTAGGTGTTGTCAAGAACAAAAAACTCACTGGGCTTAACATTGAGACCAGTCTTAATAAAAATACTAAGGGCAATATTTACCGTGGAAAAATATCACGAGTAGAACAATCATTAGAGGCTGCGTTTGTCGATTACGGCAATGAAAGACAAGGCTTCCTACCTTTTAAAGAAGTTGCAGAATCCCTGCAAAATGGTGTTACACCAAAAGGTGCTAAACTAACTATTTCAGACGTTCTAAAAGAAGGTCAAGAGATTATTGTTCAGGTTGAAAAAGAAGAGCGTGGCAATAAAGGCGCTGCGCTAAGCACCTATATCAACCTAGCTGGCGCTTACATGATCCTAACGCCAAACAACCCTAAAAGCCATGGAATATCTCGCCAGATCACTTCATCCGATAGACAATCTCTAAAAGATATTATTGGCAAAATTTTAATGCCTAAAAACTCTGGCCTAATCATCCGTACAGCGGGTAGTGGTAAGAGCTTAGAAGAGCTTCAGTGGGAAGTTGACTACCTATCTGATCTTTGGATGTCTATCAATACAGTGGCAGAAAAACGCCCAGCACCTTTTTTGATTTATCAAGAAAGTGATATCATCATTCGCACCCTACGCGACCACTTACGTGCAGATACTGATAGTGTTATTATTGATGAATTAGAAGCCTTTCAAAATGCTAAAGAATTTGTAAGCTTCGTTCTTCCTCAGTATTTAGATCGTATTAAGTTCTTTGACGTGACTGAGCATTCTTTGTTTAACCATATGGGTGTAGAGAGTCAAGTTAAAAGCGTTTTTAATCGTGAAGTAACTTTGTGCTCTGGCGCGACTATTGTTTTTGATCCAACTGAAGCTCTAACTGCTGTTGATATTAACTCTGCTCGAGCAACAAAAGGCTCTGACATTGAAGAAACTGCCTACAACACTAACTTAGAAGCAGCCAAAGAGATCGCCCTTCAATTACAACTTAGAGATATTGGTGGATTAGTCGTCATTGATTTTATCGATATGTCTACTGAAGAGCATCGTCAAGCTATTGAAAAAGCAATGGAGGTAGCCACTCAATCAGATCGAGCACGTATTCAAATTGGTAATATTTCTAAATTTGGTCTGCTTGAAATGTCCAGACAACGCTTAATGAGCTCAGTAACAGAGTCTGTTGAAAAATCTTGTTCAGCCTGTAATGGTCGTGGCACAACACCAACCATTCCAACCTTGGCTCTTTCGATCCTTAGACAGTTAGAAGATGGCTGTAATGCTAGCAATCAAACATCAAGAATCACTATCCAATCAAGTGTTGAAGTTATTACCTATATCCTGAATGAAAAACGTCAAGATGTCACACGATTAGAAATGAAACATGGTATTAAGATTACGCTACTCCCTAACCCTTACATGCAATTTCCTAACTTTAGTATCACTAAGCAAAAAGGTGACAAGAAATCGCAACATAAGAGCTATCAAGGGATCTCTAAGCCACAGTATGTACTAGCAGAGAATGGATTGGCAGATGAGTCTGAAGTTCCAGCAATAAACATGAACCGACCAAAAACTCGTGTACCTGAAACTATTAAGCCTAAATTATCTCTATTCGCTAAAATTAAAGCAGCCCTATTTGGAGAAAAGAAAAAAACTAATAATCAGAGCAAAACTAATTCAAATAATAGAAATCGTAATAGAAATCGTAATAGAAACAAAACTAACAATCAAAACCAACAGAATAACAAACCTAAACAACAAGGCAATAAGCAACAAAATAAGCCTCAGCAACAAGGTAATAAGCAGCAGAATAATGCGCCAAAAAACCCGACTAATGAGCCAGTAAACAAGCCTGATCAGCCAATTAAGAAGCAAAGTTCTCCTGCTAAAACTCCAGAGGCAGCCTCTTCGAAAGAGCAACAACCTCAAGCTAAGCAGACAGAGTCTAAACAACCGGAATAATATCGATGTATGAATTAGCGGTGTTTGGCAATCCTATTGGACATAGCTTATCTCCGAGTATCCATGCCCAGTTTGCCCAGCAAACCGGATTGAAAGTTAATTATGCTAAGATTTTGGCGCCTATTGATGGCTTCAATCAGTCTGTCCAACAATTTATAGAAAAAGGCGCTAACGGCTTTAACGTTACTGTGCCTTTCAAACTAGATGCCTTTAACTTGGCTACTGAGCTTACTTTAAATGCAAAAATGGCTGGCGCCGTTAATACAATTAAGATTCAAAAAAATAAGTTAATTGGTGAAAATACGGATGGCTTAGGGCTAGTTAATGATTTAACCCAAAATCTTGGATTGTCACTTAAAGGTAAAAAAATTCTTATTTTAGGAGCTGGTGGCGCCACTCAGGGTATTATCCTGCCTTTACTTCGACAGCAACCAAGTCAGATTATGGTTGCCAATAGAACGGCTAGTAAAGCTGAAAAATTAGCACATAATTTTTCACAGTATGGATCTGTTAGTGGTTTTGGATTAGATAAAATTAAGTCAGAGCCTGTTGATCTTATTATTAACGCAACCAGTGCTTCATTAGATGGAAATATGCCTGAGATTGCTTCAGGATGCGCTGACAATGCAATTTGCTACGACCTAATGTATGGCAAGCAAACTCCTTTTATGGATTGGGCTAAGAACAACAATGCCTCAATCATTTCTGATGGACTGGGGATGTTAGTAGAGCAAGCGGCCAGTAGTTTTGAGTTTTGGACTGAAAAAAAACCCGATACACGCTCAGTAATTAAAAAACTAAGGGGCTAGTCTTTCAATCACCCAATCTTTGCCCTGCTTAAGATAAACAAACCGATCATGTAATCGGTTTTCTCTGCCTTGCCAGAATTCAATACTGTGAGGAACAACTCTATATCCACCCCAGAAATCAGGCAAGGGAACCTCGCCCTTCTTAAACTTGTTTTTCATGGCTTCAAATTGAGCCAATAAAACTTGTCTTGACGATATTGAGTCAGATTGGCTTGAAGCCCAAGCACCCAACTGAGAATCCTTTGGACGTGATGAAAAGTATTTAATAGAATCTAATGTTGAAATTTTTTCTACTCGGCCTGAGATCTTTACCTGCCTCTCCAAATCTAACCAGGGGAACAATAAGGCTGCATTTGGATTTTGCTTAATTTGCTGAGACTTTTTAGAATTATAGTTGGTAAAAAAAACAAACCCTTGATCATCAAATGATTTTAACAAAACTGTTCTGATGCTAACCTCATCTGAACAACTTGTGGCAATACTCATCGCGTTGGGAAGAGTTAGATCTGCTTCAGTCGCCTGTTTCATCCAATGTTCAAATTGAATAAAAGGGCTTACATTCATTTGTTCGCGTGATATCCCATTACTGGTAAATTCACGTCTTAGAGCGTTTAAATCTATTGTCATTAGAAAGGCAGTTTTTTAAGTATTTTTTCAAAAGGTGCAAATTTATTGCTCTTTGCTTCGGTCAACTGATTAGAGATAAGGTACTTAATGGGTGGAAAATTCTCAGCAAACTTTAACACCATCTTTCTCACTTGCTTAATCACAGGTGCATCATTAGTAAATAACGCGACAATACCATTGGTGCCAAAAAACATCAATCGAGTTAAATTAATATGCTTTTTTTCATACAATTTTAATAACGAACTAGAGCCAACATCTTGCCCGTGCTCTAAAGCTTCTTTGATCAAAGTAGCCAATATATCCTGGCCTCTTAAGCCTAAATTATATCCATGAGCAGTAACAGGATGCATGCCTACAGCAGCATCACCAATCAGTGCAAAGCGTTTGGCGATAAATGTTTGTGCGTGCGTTGCCACTAATGGATAAGAGTGTCTTTCGCCCGATTGAGTCATCTCACCTAGACTTGCTTTAAAAGACGAGGTGATCATTTCGTTAAATTCAGCCTCATTCATTTCTAGTATCTTTTTAGACTCATCAGTTTTAACAGTTAGTACCACTGATGAAGCATCGCCAATCATCGGCAATAAGGCCAGCGTTCTTCCATAATCAAAACATTCTAGTGCGATATTTTCATGAGATTTTTCATGCATCATTTTAGTGATAATCATGACTTTAGAGAAATCCTTCATCAAAGTAGGAATGCCTACTTTACGACGAATACTAGAAAATCGACTATCCGCTGCAATCACTAATTTTGTTTCGATACATTCACCACCTACCAAAACAACTTGCGCACTATTTTCAAGTTGAATGACATCATCAGCCAATGTATTGGTTTGTATGGTGATATTTTTAGCATCTTTAACCCTGTTGTACAAGGCTTGTCTTATTTTGTGGTTCGGCACCAAATACCCTAATGCATCAATATTGGCTTTATCACTTTTAAAATTTAATAAAGAAGGTGAATCCCCATCAAACACTTTAGCCTCTCTTAATGGAGAAACTGTTGTTTGATCTACTAAATCCCAAACACCCAGTTTTTTTAGTATTTTTAATGAAAGGTGTGTCAATGCTACCTCTCTACCATCAACTTTTGGCATTGAAATATCTTCCAAATCAGATCTTTCCAATATCAATACATTTACATTTGTATCAAGCATAGAAGCTGCAAAGCCTAACCCAGCAGGGCCAGCACCAATAATTACAATATCGTATGCTATTTGCATATTTAGTTCCGCAATATTTGAGATAATATCGCTATTATAACGCTCACTACTCTCACAACTTCTTATGATTTATGTTGTTATTCAATTTAGCTGTATTATTTATTTAATACTTAACATCCGGTACGAATTCGTTGATACAACGGTAATAAGCTTACTAATTACATCCATGGTAATTGGGCTAATTGCTGTATTTAATATGAAGGTAGATAATTTGAGCATAGCACCCACTTTAAAGAAGCTGCATCAGCTTCGTACAAATGGTATTTATCAGTTTGTTAGGCATCCTATGTACACCAGTGTTTTGTTATTATGCCTAGCGCTAATGCTCACAAACTCCCACTACATTTCACAAGGTGTGATGCTGGTTTTATTGGTGAATCTAATTTTAAAATCTAGGCTTGAAGAAAAACTACTCACAAAACGTTTTGACAACTATCAAGCATATAAAGAAAAAACTGGGCGATTTATTCCATTTCTATAGCTCTTTTAGCTTCTGGGAAGCCTGAATATCTCCAGAATTTGATAGTTTTTTAAGCCAATATTTAGCCTTTTCAACTGACAAATCAACCCCCCTACCTTGCAAGTACAAATCGGCTACTTTGCGCCAAGCTGCTTGATTACCTTTTCTCGCTGCTGCAATGACAAAGCTATAAGCTTTGGTTAAATTAACTTCAACACCTTGGCCCAATTCATAGTGCCTGGCAATGTCTAAATAAGCTTGTAAATTTCCTTGCTCGATTGATTGCTGATAAAGCTTGTGTGACTTGTTATAGTCAAGTTTAGTGTATTTACCCGCATCGTAATAATTTGCAAGAGCGTAAGCTGGAGCTTCATTACCATTAGCAAAAGATTTTTGATACCAATTTAGCGCTTCTTCAGCATCTTTTGGAATATAGTGGCCATTTTGAAAAAACACTGCCAATTGATATTGAGCTAGCGCATGATCTTGATTGGCTGATTTTTTTAGCCAATCATAAGCTTGCTCATAATCTTTATCGTGAGCATAAGCAGCGCCGAGACGATACTGCTCATCACTATTGCCAGACTGCGCCGCTTTCAGCCGCCATTTATTAGATAAAAGTGGATTTTTCTTAACACCATCGCCCTTTTCATACATCTGCGATAAATTGGACTGTGCATCTGCATAACCTTGTTTGGCTGATTTTTTAATCCATTGATGAGCAACCTTTAAATCACGCTTAACACCAATTCCTAGATAGTACATACTGCCTAAATAATACTGGGCTTTGGCATGATTTTGAATGGCCGATTGCTTTATTAAATCAATGCCTTTTTTGTCATTTTGATCAGTACCTTTGCCTTCAATATACATAAGACCTAGGGCAGTTTTTGCTGCCAAATCACCCGCTTTATCTGCGTGTGAAAAAGCCTTAAAAGCTTTGTTATAATTTTGCTCAACACCATCGCCATAATAGTATGCCTTACCTTGGTCGTAAAGATCAGAACTCGCCAATATGGCACTACTAAATAGCAATAAAAATAAGGATAGCACTTTCATGATTTAAATTGTATACGATAAGTCAAGTTGGATGATTAATAGTCGATAAATAATTAAGATGTTTTGTTTTTATGTATCTCGCCCCATAAATAAAGTGATTTTAGTAGTGGCTTTAAACTTTGCCCATAAACTGTAAGAGAATATTCAACTTTTGGAGGAACAACTGGGTAAACCTCTCTATGTACTATCGCATCTCTCTCCAACTCTCTCAGCTTTTGAATTAACATTTTTTGCGTAATTCTTGGCATTAATTTTTGTAATTCACCAAATCTTCTTGTTTCTGATAACAAATACCACAATATTAAAATTTTCCATTTTCCTGCCAAAATATCAATTGACGTCTCAACTGGACATTTTTCTAACTCTGTATTTTCTTTATTATTCATTTTTTTTATCTTTAAGTTTCAATGGTATCTAAAAGGTTAGTACCTTACAAAAAAGTAGGTTCTTACAATGATATACAGTTTAAGTTACAATGATCAAATATTTTAATAAAAGAGTAAAAGTAATGAAAGCTTTTGTCGTGGAAAAAATTGAAGAAAAAAAATTTACAGCGAGCATTAAAGAGATTGAAATGCCAGTTTTAACAGAGCATGAAGTCTTAATTAAAACCTCGTATTCCTCCCTAAATTACAAAGATGCCCTAAGCTCCACTGGCAATCCAGGTGTTACCAGCGTTTTCCCACATGTGACTGGAATTGATGTTAGTGGTGTTGTTTCAGAATCCAAATCAGATTTATTCAATATTGGCGATGAAGTTTTAATCACCGGTTATGATCTTGGCATGAACACGAATGGTGGTCACAGTGAATATGTAAAAGCCCCAGATTCTTGGCTAATCAAAAAGCCAGATAATATTTCTTTAAGAGAGCTGATGATTTATGGAACGGCTGGATTGACGGCGGCCTTAAGTGTTAATGAACTATTAAACAATGGAATTACAAGTGGTGAAATACTCGTCACAGGTGCTACTGGCGGTGTTGGCAGTATATCTGTTGCCATTCTGTCCAAACTTGGGTTTGATGTTATCGCACTTTCTGGAAAAGAAGACCAAATCGATTATCTAAAAAGCATTGGTGCCAAAGAAATTATTTTAAGAAAAGATTTTGATATTGAAAACAAAAGACCAATGGGCAGGGAAAGATTCTCAGGCGTGATAGACACAGTTGGTGGAAACATACTGGCTGAAGCTCTAAAGCAAATTAAGTATGATGGCGTTGCCACCTGTTGTGGACTGACTGCTTCGCCTGTATTTAACACCAATGTATTCCCTTTTATCTTAAGAGGTGTTAGATTGATTGGAATTGAATCAGTTGCAGCCTCATTAGCTAAAAAAACACAGGCTTGGGAGAAAATTGCCAGTGATTTTAAAATTAATACCTTAGAAAAATTAGTGAATGAAATATCCCTCAATGAAATTCAACAAGCTTATAAAGAAATATTAGCAGCAAAAGCAGTTGGAAGATATCTGGTTAAATTTTAACAAGACCAAGTGTTAACTAAAATTAGCGAACACAGAGAGTAGAGGGATTTTCTATCATCTCTACTCAATGGTTTAAAAGATGGTAGTCACGGTCAGATTTGAACTGACGACTTCCAGCATGTCATGCTGGCACTCTAACCAACTGAGTTACGCGACTTTAAAGATTGCTATCAACAGGTGTCGATAACGAATTGGAAATTATACCCCCTTAAAAAGGAGAAAACACCTCACAAAGAGGTATTCAAATCACTAAAAACAGGTTTTAATCGTTTCCTGAATATTGCTAGCAGCCTCATATGGGTTATCAGCATTTTTAATAGGACGACCTACAACAATATAATCAGAGCCTGATTTGAAAGCTGTAGCCACATCAACCACACGTTTTTGATCGTCATCGTTGTCAACTGGACGAATACCTGGCGTAACAGCAATTAGCTTGTTGTCAACATATTGCCTTAAAAATGGCACTTCAAGACCGGAAGAAACTACACCGTCACAGCCTGCTTCAAAAGCGCGCTTGGCACGAGAAATAACCAAATCTTTCACATCACATTTAAAGCCTAAATCGTCAAGATCACCACGGTCTAAACTTGTTAGTGCTGTTACTGCCAAAATTTTAAGGTCACCTTTATTTTCAGCTGCTTTTTCCATCAACCCTTGGTTACCATGAATAGTGGCAAAAGTAGCACCCGTTTGACTAAGGCGAGCAATCGTTCTGCCCACTGTTTCCGGTACATCAAAAAACTTAAGATCAACAAAGACTTTCTTATCTTTTGCGATCAACCAATCCATTAATTGAAAATATTGGCCTGTCATTAGCATTTCCATGCCAATTTTATAAAAATTAACACTGTCATCAAGTTGATTAACCAAATCTTTAGCCTGATTAACTTCTGGCACATCTAATGCAAAGATAAGTCTATCTTCAAGTTTAATATCTTTCATGGTGGTTCCTATTTAAAAAATGCTGCCACCAGAATAGCCATTTTCATTGGCTTTTCTAATCCAGAGTTTTGATTGTTCAATATCCTTATCGACCGACTTCGCTAAGGCATAAAAAATGCCCAAATTATACTGTGCTTTTGCATATTCCTGGTTGGCCGATTTTTGGTACCACTCAAATGCCTTAGATAAATCCTTATCAACACCCAAGCCTAAATCATAGGCCAGTGCTAATTCATATTGAGACTGTGCATCACCCTGTTCGGCAAGTTGCTTAGCCTGCTCAAAGGTTTTTTCTACTGCCATTTAATTATCGTGGAGAAATATCAATATTTACTTTAACCGTGTCGCCATATGGTTTATTTTTAGTCGTGTAAGTAAATGTACGATTATCATAATCATATTCAACCCGATAATGGCTTAAACGCTTAACTGATTCACTGCGATATTTTGTTTCACAAACCTCTTTACTAACCACTCTACCGGTCTTTGATTTGGCCAATTCATCATCATGTGCTAGCGAAGCACCAAGTAATGCACCTGCAGCTGTCATCGCATCTTTGCCACTTCCACCGCCAAATTGATTGCCAAGCAGTCCACCAAATAATCCACCTACAATTTCGTTCGTTGCAGAGCCATCGTCGTCTCCTTGATAAAACTCCTTAATATAGCAGTCTTGATATGGCTCTCGAATCGTGTGTGTTTTGTATATTTTATCCACAGAGGTAATTTTTGCCACATCTGAATAATTACCTGCATTTACCGCTTGCACAGCAACCAATAAAGGAATTAACATTATTGTATTTATCTTCATCTAACAACTCCATTTAGTAGTTTTATAGTAATATATATTCTACGCTTTTTGATGATATTTATCTATGAATTCTCAGACATTATATTACGTATATGATCCAATGTGTTCTTGGTGTTGGGGTTTTGAAAAAACCTGGCTTCAGGTTAAAAAATCACTGCCGAAATCTATAACTATTAAATATATATTAGGTGGTTTGGCGCCTGATAGTAAAGAAATTATGTCTGATGAAATGCGTCAATATATTCAAGAAAATTGGCTAAAAATTCAACAAACCATCCCAGGTACGCAATTTAATTTTGATTTTTGGAAACATTGCTCGCCTATGAGATCAACCTACCCTGCTTGCAGAGCAGTTATAGCTGCAAAGAATCAAGGCTTAGAATATGAACTCAGCATGCTTAATGCCATTCAGAATGCTTACTACTTACAAGCAAAAAACCCATCTAAAGATTTGACACTCATTGAGCTTGCACACTCTTTAAATTTAAATATTGAGCAATTTACCCAAGATTTAAATTCGACAGTAACACACCAACAGTTATTAGATGACATCACACTTGCAAAATCTCTAAGGATAACCAGTTTTCCATCGCTATTACTCAGTAGCAATCAGAGAGATAAGCCAATTACTATTGATTACAATAATGCCAAACTAATTATTAACCAAATCTTAGCTTGAATAATTAGCCCACAACGTTGATAATAGCAAACTTGCCTTCGTAGCTCAGCTGGATAGAGCAGCCGCCTCCTAAGTGGCAGGTCAGTGGTTCGAATCCACTCGAGGGCACCA
>CALBNC010000011.1 GCA_937896195.1 uncultured Gammaproteobacteria bacterium | reverse complement strand
AATAAGTATCAATTAAACACTTAATTTAAGTAAGATTAGACAACCATTAGGAGCACAATGAAACTATTACTTTCTCTATTTTTATCTCTACTTATTTCCTCTGCAAATGCAGGCTTTTCAGAAGCACTCGATGCACTAAAAACTGGTGATTTTAAAACGGCAATATTCAATCTGGAAAAGGAAATAGATAAAACTGAAGATGACACCTTTACGCCGATGCTTTACGCTGTATTGGCAAACTCTTATTATCAAGCGCCAGATGATATAGATAATGATTATAAATTGGCATTTAAAAACTATTTAATTGCATCTAAAAGGTTTGATGCTAATGTCCAATACAAGCTTGGTGTTATGTACGACACTGGACAGGGTGTAGAGCAAGATTTTACAAAAGCAATAGAGTATTTCGAACAATCTATTAAATATAAAGAAAAGCCTTATTCACTATGGCGACTTGGCAAGATCTATCTTCTCGGAAAAGGGGTTGCTAAAGATTATGATAAAGCCAAAGAATATTTTGAGCGTGCAGAAGCTGTTGGCGATGCAAACTCTCAGTTTGAATTAGGTCACATACATGAATATGGCAAAGGCATGCCTATTAGCATTCCAAGAGCAATTCATTATTATGAAAAATCAGCCGAGCAGGGAGATGCAGATGCACAATATAAGCTAGATTTGCTCACGGGCAAGGTTGACAAAAAAGACTGGCACGCAGATTTTGAAACAGCATTAGACTTCACCTATGGCTATACCGTTGATGTTGATTTTGACAAAGCCATTGAATATTATCAAAAAGCTGCAGATAAAGGCAGCGCAGTGTCTTTGTATAATATTGGCTTTATTGTAAACCTTACCTCCAAGACTAAGCAATCTAAGCTTGAGCTTGAATACTATAAAAAATCAGCTGAACTAGGTAATATCTACGCACAAACAACCATGTCTAATCTCTATGCTATTGGTATAGGTGTTAATGTCGATGATGAAAAATCATTCTATTGGGATATGCAAGCAGCTTTAAATGGTAATTTACATTCTATTAAATCTGTTGCAGATGGCTACTATTCAGGCGTAGGTACAAGCAAAAATTATGATGAAGCCATTAATTGGTATCAAAAAGCCATAGACATGGGAGACGATGAGTCGGTATATGATATTGCTGCTATGTATGAAAATGGTGAGGGCTTTGAAGAAGATACAGACAAAGCTATTGAACTTTATACCCAAGCTGCAGATATGGGTTATGCCAATGCTCAAAACACTTTATCAGAATACTACTTAAAAGGTATTCATGTAAAAAGAGATTATCAAAAATCCTACGATTTAGCGCTAAAAGCTGCAGAACAAGGTTTTTCAGGTGCTCAAAATAAGCTTGGTTTTTTCTACCAAACTGGAAAAAATGTTGTTGAAGTTGATATGGAAAAAGCGCTAAGTTATTATGAAAAAGCCGCAGAGCAAGGCAGTGTTAAGGCGCAGTATAATTTAGGCATACTTTATTTAAACGGTATCGGTATAAAAAAAGATAAAAGTAAGGCCTTTGCGCTATTCAAGAAGTCTGCCGATTTGGGGCATCCAGATGCACAACACCAAGTGGGTGCGTTTTATGATTTTGCTATCGGAGATGTGCAGAAAGACGTAAAAGAAGCAATTAAGTGGTATAAAAAAGCTGCAGCTAAAGACTTTAAAAAAGCAGAAATGTCATTAGGTGGAGTCTATTACTATGGCGATAAGGATGCAAATATTCAAAAGAACTACAAAAAAGCCGCCGATTATTACTACACAGCTGCCAAAAACAAGACAGATGACTCTGAAAAAAACAAAGTTACTCTTAAGCGAACTAGCTCTGGATCAGGTTTTTTTGTAACGCCTAATCATATTATTACCAACAACCATGTGACAG
>CALBNC010000010.1 GCA_937896195.1 uncultured Gammaproteobacteria bacterium | reverse complement strand
CCACCATGAAGACTCATGATTTTCTTTACAAAGCGAAGTCCTAAGCCGTTACCACGCTTTCCAGTATCAGGTCTTGAAGATGAAAAAAATCGCCTAAATAGCTGTTTTCTAGCATGCTCTGGAATGCCTTTACCTTGGTCATATACTTGAATATTGATATGTGTATTTGATTCACTGACTTTGATGCCAATGGTTGAACCTATTGGTGTGAAATCAATTGCATTATCAATAATATTAGCTAGAGCTTGTTCAGCTAAAAGCTTTTCAGCTTTTATGTTAAATTCACGCTCGATGATATTTTCAATTTTAATACTTCTTCGGGTAATACTACCTTTGCGACTGGGAGCCTGAAGCACGTCTTTAATTAAGTTTTTAACATTGATTTTTTCAATATTTTCAAGCTGATTTTTACGTTCAATGCGAGATAGGTTTAGTAGTCTATTGACCAATAAATCCATCTTCTTATTTGCTTCAAGAATGTTATTTACAAAGCGCACACGTTGCTCGTTACTCATAGGCATTAGTAGGTTTTCAGCAGTACCTTGAATACCAGTAATAGGAGTTCTTAACTCATGTGCCATAGTATCAATATACTCTTCAACATATTCTCGACCTTCAAGATCTCCTCTTAATTTTTCAATAGCTTGAGATAGTTCTGCAAACTCTATTTGGCGGATTTTTGGAGCTGTAACATTTTCTCCTTTAGAAAGGGCAGTAGTATATTTAACTAACTTTCGAGCGCCTCTAGAGACAATATAACTTGCACCAGCGCCAAGCAATAATGAAACTAAGAATAGGTAGATTGCATATTCATCAATATGCTTTTGTTGTTCAATAATATAAGGCTTTAAATCAGCAGTTGGCTTAATAACCGTCAATACACCAAATATTTGTTTCTGATGGTAAATTGGCGCCGCTACATACATAGCCTTTTGTCCTGGAGTTGGGTCTGTTATATCTGGATCAAGGGCGCTTGAACGTCTACCATATTTACCATTTAGCGTGTCATACACGTCATTCCACTGGGAATAATCTTCACCTTTTCTAATGCCCGTTGAGTCATAGATGACAATGCCATCTTGGTTGGTTATATAAACTTGAAGATTTGGATTTTTTTTAGTGACCGAGTAGATGTCTGCATTAAGTTCTCGATCAAGATATTTGCTGATTAGGTTTCGAGCGTTGTCAGTATCAATTTTATTATCTTTAATATTGCTACCAATCATTTGAGCAAGTAGGTTCGATGTATCAATCATGACATCTTCAGCTGCCTCGTCAATACCCTTGGTAACGCGCATTGATACTTTATCGGTTACAAACCAAACAATACTACTGGTAATAACAAAGTAAGCAATAAATAGCTTAACGCCAATGGTTAATTTCATAGTGTTAGGGAGTATCCCAAACCTCTGATATTTCCAATGTATTCGTTATCTGCATCTATTTGATTGAGTGCGAGTCTAATATGCCTAATATGTGTCACAATAGTGCCTTCACCTGCACCTGTGGGCCTGTCATGCATAACATTAAGCAAATGTTCTTTTGAATGTACACGATTTGGGTGTTCAATCATGTGCATCAATATTTTACATTGAGCTCTTGTTAGGTTTACCACTTGCCCATGAAAAAGTATTTGCTGCATATCAGTATTAATTTCGAATACTTGCTCTTTTCCTGAGGGTGTTGTCACAATCTCTGCACCAATCTCGGACTGGCCGCTAGCATGTCTTAATTGCAACTTAACCCTTGCAACAAGCACTCTAGGGCTTAGAGGCTTGGTGACATAATCATCAGCGCCCAAACCCTCAAGGCCTAGTACAATGTCGGCTTCATCATTTCTGGCAGTGATAATAATAATGGGGACTTCCGAGGTTTTACGAATTTTTCTAAGAACATCAAAGCCATTAATATCAGGCAATCCAATGTCTAATAAAATTAAATCGACAGGATTGTTATTAAAGTATTCGATTGCATCATTACCCGAGGTGCACCAATGGGTCTTAAGTGAGTTGTCATCATTTTCCAGTGCAAATATAATACTTTCAGCTGTAACTGCGTAGTCTTCAACGAGGAGAATATTGGGCATAATTAAGTTTGTTATGGTTCAGATACTGAGTATTGTAAATGATAAATAAGAAGGTTAAAAGCAACTTCATTTAAACTTCATTAACTCTTCATTTTTAAAACATCTTAAGTTCATTTACAAGCTCTACACTATGCTTATTGTTTTTAGTTAATTGGACCTTAGAGATGCGCAAACCCCTCCTCCTAGTTATGTTGTTGTCAACAGGTGTTTTGGCTGATACTACTGTTTATGTAGGCGATGAGGTCAAAATACCAATGCGTTCTAAGGATGTCATTTCTAAAAACAATGTTATTGATCATCTTAATATTAACACCCCAGTCACCTTGATAAAAAAACAAGCAAATGGCTGGAGTCAGATTAAGCATGGCGACAATCAAGGTTGGATGATTTCGAGATATTTAACTGCTAATAAACCACAAAATACCTTAGCAACTAAGCTGCAATCTAAATTAAATCTGGCTGAAAAAATAAACGCAAATAGACAACAGGTTGAAGCTGAATTAAAACAGCAAATTAGCACTCATGAAAATGAAATTGCAAGACTAAATACAGAGATACTTAATAACAATACGCAGTCATTAGAGCTTAATAAGATACAAAATAAGCTTCTTAATTTAGATGAATCTAATGCTGATCTAAACGATCAAGTTTTGCAATTAAAAACCGCGAACAGCTCAATGCATGGTACCGATTTTTTAACCCTTATTAGCGCCATTACTTTGTTTTTAGGCTCTGCTATTGGTATGGGTATCAGTAGGGCGAGCGCTAATCGAAATAATAAGATGTACACACTATAGAATTTTAACGAACCTCAGCCAACTATTACTCCCCCTCTTTGTTAATAGTTGAGGTAATTTCTACTACCAAGGGCTAACCCTCTTGCTCTAGGTGGTAGTTTTTTTATTTAAGGAAAGAAGATGAGAAAAATTGTCAAACCAAATCACTGGTCACAATCAAGTGTTCATCCAGTATTTCAGCTAAGTGTACCAATACACAATCAAGAGTTTGTCGTGCTTGAAGGCGACAGCGATGACGCTTTGTTATTTGGTCCAGGGCGCTCACCAAGTAGCTTCTTGCCAGGTGATTGTGGCACAGTAGTGATTCATGCTTATCATCATTTTTCATTCCTACAAAACATCAATCTTAACGATCAGGTGATTCTTAGTGATCAAATGGGCATGGAGTATCAGTACTGCGTAGTTGATGTTAGTATTATTGACTTATCAAAAGATACAATTATCGTATCTGAAACTGATGAACTCAAGCTTGTCACCCCATGGCCATTTGATGGCCACACTAAAGACACACTTCGCTATGTTGTTACTGCTCGAAAATATGAAACCTATCAAAACTAAAGCAAAAAATACAAAAAAGTTGTTCAGAATTATGGACATGGAAATCACCGAACAGCAATTTAAGCAAGCTCAGGCTTGGTATCAAGGTGCTAAAAAAGACACTGTAATAAACTCACACAAGAGTGGTTAAATTAATATAAATGGAGTTAACAATGGGTGATATACACTTAACCAAAAGAGCCAGAAAGATAATGCAGCAACCAAGACCTCTACCAACCGACACAGTGATGCGATTAAACATTCTTGAAAGACAACTAAGGGCGCCATCAAGTGAGTTTGATGAGTTTTTTAATATTGC
>CALBNC010000009.1 GCA_937896195.1 uncultured Gammaproteobacteria bacterium | reverse complement strand
TGTTAATTTGCAGTTAAAAGTGACCCACCATTTGCATTGAATATTGACCCGCCTTGAGGCCTAATTATGGCCTGTTTTAATCGTCCTTATCCAGTCTTACTTCTTTCTTTTTTTGCTGTTTGATTCTTTAAACCGGTAACTGTCATTGCCGGTTTCGACGATATGACAGTGGTGCGTAAGTCTATCTAAGAGTGCCGTTGTCATCTTTGCATCGCCAAAAATGGACGACCATTCAGCAAAGCTTAAGTTGGTTGTGATGATAATACTGGTGTGTTCGTATAGCTTGCTAAGCAAATGAAACAATAATGCGCCACCACTCTGGCTAAAAGGTAAATAACCCAGCTCATCTAAAATAACGAGATCAGCATGCATTAAACGATTAGCTGTTCGGCCAGCTTTGCCATCTCGTTTCTCCGCTTCTAACGCATTAACCAGCTCAATGGTTGATAAAAAACGAACGCGTAGGTGATGGTGCTGAATTGCTTGAACACCAATCGCTGTTGCTAGATGTGACTTACCTGTTCCGGGCCCGCCAACTAGAACAATATTGTGACTGTTATCGACAAACTCACATCGAAACAAGCTGCTGATTAATGCTTGGTCGACATCACTTTGTTCAAATCTGAAACCAGCCAAATCACGATATACGGGGAATTTAGCTGCTTTCATTTGATAATTAATTGAGCGAACTTCACGATCTGCTGTCTCGGCTTTTGTGAGTACAGAGAGAAGCGGAAGTGCACGCTCATAAGTCGTTGAATCCTGTTGAGCCAGTTCTTCTATGCTGCTGGCCATGCCATGTAGCTTGAGTGATTTAAGCGTTTTAACCATCGCTTCAATGCGCATAATCTGTTCCTCGTAATTGATCGTAGCGTTGTGTATTTGCTTGTGGCTCTTGGTGTAAAGTGAGCTGGTCTGACGTGACTAATGGATCTGGACGAACTTGCTCTGTTTGGCGATTTAGGCAATTAATAACATGCTGCTTAGAAGGCATTCCTGCCTTCAATGCTTCATTGATAGCCCGCTCAACATCGGATTCACTATGCTGCAAAACCAACGCTAACACATCGGCCATTTCTCGATCTCCACCTAAACGACGTAGTAATATTTTTTGTAAATACTTAAAGCTTTCCGGCAGTTCATCAAACGGTGCGCCGTTGCGTAATGCTCCTGGTTTCCTTTGTACAACAGCAAGGTAATGCCGCCAGTTGTAGATCGTTTGTCCTGAGCATCCATGGTCACGATTAAAAACTCGGTCGTGCTGAGCAATTAAAACCCCTTCAGCAATCATTTCGATTCTACGGGGGTAGGCATGTAGGCTCAGTGGTTGATTGGCAAAACTGGCGGGGACGCTATATCGATTGCGCTCAAAGTTAATTAAGCATGTTGACGACACACGCTTCATCGTTTCAACATAACCGTCAAAATCAACAGGCTTGGGCATGAGCACTAAACGCTCTTCTAGCCATACATCAGCGACGGTGCGAGTTGATTGCTCGGGATGTTTTATATGCTGCCAACGATCTTTACATTGCGCTTCAAGCCAATCGTTAACGTCATCCAATGATTTAAATGTCGGGGCGTTTTGCCAAAGGCCATTGCGAGCATCTTGCACAACCTTCTCGACTTGACCTTTCTCCCAGCCAGCTGCGGCATTACAGAAATCAGCTTCAAAAAGGTAGTGGCTGACCATCGTTTGAAAACGGCGGTTAACTTTACGTTCCTTGCCACGACCAATCTTATCGACCGCTGTCTTCATGTTGTCGTAAATGCCGCGCTCGGGTACGCCTCCAAATACACGGAATGCATGGTTATGCGCATCAAACAACATTTCATGAGTTTGAGTGACATACGCTCGAAGATAAAAAGCTCGACTGCTGCTTAACTTAAAATGAGCAACCTGAAGTCGAATACGCTTACCTGCGATGACAGCCCAGCCATCACCCCAGTCAAATTGAAATGCCTCACCGGGAGCGAAACGCAAAGGGATATAGGCTTGTTTGCCGGTTTGTTGTTTTGCGACATACTGTTTTTGTCGCCATTGACGGGCGAAGGCCGCTACTCGGTCGTAGGAACCGTCATAACCAAGCAGTAGTAAATCTGCATAAAGTGTCTTAACGGTTTTACGTTGTTTGCGGTGACGCCGAGACTCGCGATGAAGCCAGTTTGTAAGGGTTTGGCTGTAATCATCAAGTTTACTAGGGCTGTTACGCGATGGGTACTTGGGATCAAGTTCTTTGGTGTTGAGGTACTTGCGTACGGTATTGCGAGAAAGCCCTGTTCTGCGAGCTATGTCTCTAATAGGCTTTCCTTCTCGGAAATGCCAACGGCGAATTACACTGACTAATGCCACATCTATCACTCCACGTTCTCCTGCTGTTATTGCGCAGGAATTAATAACACATGGGTCAAAATTAGATGCAAATAATGGGGGTTAGTGGGTCACTTTTGGGTGCAAATTAACAC
>CALBNC010000008.1 GCA_937896195.1 uncultured Gammaproteobacteria bacterium | reverse complement strand
TCTAGATAATCAAACGACGCTCATTTTTTAAATTTCCTAAAGGAGAGAAAATGAGTAAGCGACACACAGCAATCCAGGCGGACAACTCAACAATTAAAAACAACGACTACAAAGTCGCCGATATGGCATTAGCCGATTACGGGCGCAAAGAAGTGGAAATGGCCGAAGCAGAAATGCCTGCGTTGATGACACTTCGTGACAAATATCGTGACGAACAACCACTTAAAGATGCTCGAATATTAGGTTGTATTCACATGACTATTCAAACAGCTGTACTTATGGAAACCTTGGTTGACCTAGGTGCACAAGTGCGTTGGTCAAGTTGTAATATTTTTTCAACTCAAGATCACGCAGCAGCAGCAATGGTTGCCGCAGATATTCCAACATTCGCCTGGAAAGGTGAAACTGAGGAAGAATTCCTATGGTGTATTGAGCAAACTATTTTAGAAAATGGTAAGCCTTGGAATGCCAACATGGTGCTTGATGATGGTGGCGATCTAACTCAGATGTTGCATGAAAAATACCCAGCTATGCTAAATGACATTCACGGTATTAGTGAAGAAACTACTACGGGCGTTCATCGCTTACTTGAGATGATGGAACTAGGTACCTTAAAAGTACCAGCTATTAATGTTAACGACTCTGTCACTAAATCTAAAAATGACAACAAATACGGCTGTCGTCATTCGCTTAACGACGCTATTAAGCGTGGTACTGACATGTTAATGTCTGGCAAAAAAGCATTGGTTATTGGTTATGGCGATGTGGGCAAAGGCTCTGCACAATCATTACGTCAAGAAGGTATGATTGTTAAAATTTCTGAAATTGACCCAATCTGTGCCATGCAAGCTTGTATGGATGGGTTCGAGATTGTTTCACCTTATATCGACGGTATTAACACTGGTAAAGCTGCGAACATCAATAAATTATTATTATCAACCACTGATCTTATTGTTACCACGACTGGCAACATGAATGTTTGTGATAGCGCTATGCTAGAAACAATCAAAGAAGGTTCTGTGGTATGTAATATTGGCCACTTTGATAATGAAATCGACACTCAATTTATGCGTGATAATTGGCGCTGGGATGAAGTAAAGCCTCAAGTTCACCGTGTTTACCGTAGTGATGCTAAAAATGATTACCTAATCTTATTATCTGAAGGTCGCTTGGTTAACTTAGGCAATGCAACAGGACACCCAAGTCGTATTATGGATGGTTCGTTTGCAAACCAAGTATTGGCACAAATGCATTTATTTGACGCTAAATTTGCAACCAGAGGTGGTGATATCTACGTAGAGGTTCTTCCTAAGAAGCTTGACGAAGAAGTTGCTGCTGCTATGGTTGGTGGCTTTGGTGGTGTACTAACAACACTAACAGACGCACAAGCAAGCTATATCAAAGTTAATAAGGAAGGCCCATTCAAGCCAGAATCTTATAAATACTAGATTTAACCTTTAGTAAAATAAAACATGCGACCCCTGGGTCGCATTTTTTGTGCGATTTTGATTATTTGCCAAATATATAAATAAATAATAAAAAATACCTTAAAAAGGCCATAAAATAGCGAAAATATCTTAAAAAACACTTATAAATAGCACTTTTTATCTATTTTTAGGTGTTTTTTAAGATAAATTACCAATATTTCCATTTTTTCTTAAATAAATTAATCATGATAGATCCATTATTTACTAGTAACATCCAGTTTGGACAAAATTTCTATCAAGGCTTAGACGCCATGCTTGAATATAATGAGCCTGGCGTATTTATCTTGGTATTGGCCAACGCTTTGGCTGATGAAAAACTATGGCGCCAACTCAAGCCAAAGCTATCAGACAAATTCGAACAGCTTAAAGCTACGAAAATAAGAGGATCAGCTGATGACATTGCAGTTTTTGATCAGTTAAAAAAAATAGATTTTTCCGATCTTGATATTGTTAAATATAAGCAGATTGGTGGGTTTGAATTACAATACAACCCGCTTCGCGCTTTACGTCCTCAGCGAATGTCAAATGCTAAAACCAAAGGCATGAGTGAAGATTTTAATGAGAGTGAATTTCACTTTAATAAAGATTTCTTACAAAAAGAGTTGTTTTTTAAAGGCCAGCTTTTCTCTAAAGACATCTCACTTTTTTATAATAAATTTCCTTTTGCGAAATGCCATGGCCTTGTCGTTGTTGAGGCAGATAAAAACCATCCACAACTTCTCACTCCGCAGCTTCATCAGTTTGCTTGGATGATGGCAAATGCTGTCGGGCTAAATATTAAAGGCTTCACTTTGGCTTATAACTCTTATGGCGCCTATGCATCGGTGAATCATTTTCACCTGCAATGTTTTATTAGAGAAAACCCGCTACCCATTGAAAATGATGAAAAATACCCTTTGATTAACCATTGGTTTAACTCGATGGGTGACGCTTGGGAATTTATTGAAAGCTTGCATCGTGACGAACAACCTTATCATCTAATTTATCGAGATCAGGCTGTTTTATGTGTGGTTCGCCAGCGTCAAGATGATTATAAACATGAAAGCTGGACATCTGGTTACGCGTGGTATGAATCATGTGGCGGAGTCAACACAACCACTTTAAACGACTATGATCACTTAACAGAAAGTGAACTTAAGACAGAATTACTTAAACTTAAAATAACCTAGTTTAGTTTTCTCAATGGTTATAAAGGTTTATCTATTGATAAAAGCCTAATCTAATCATGCTTGATGCGGTAAAATTTTTGTAATTTTTAGACTCATTTCAGCCGACTTATTATGTCAATTTCAGATTTAGATGCCAGTGCATCGTTTCAAAATTTAATCTTAAAACTACAAACTTTTTGGGCTTCAAAAGGCTGTACATTGCTACAACCTTTTGACATGGAGATGGGCGCAGGCACCTTCCATCCAGCTACTTTTTTAAGAGCCATTGGTCCAGAGCCCTGGAAAGCGGCTTATGTACAACCTTCGCGCCGCCCTACTGATGGGCGTTATGGTGAAAATCCAAATCGTCTTCAACATTATTACCAATTTCAAGTTATTCTTAAACCATCCCCTAAAGACATTCAAGATTTGTATTTAGAATCTTTAAGTGAGATTGGTATTGATTTAAGTAAGCATGATGTTCGTTTTGTTGAAGACAATTGGGAATCCCCAACATTAGGCGCTTGGGGATTAGGTTGGGAGATTTGGCTTAATGGCATGGAAGTTTCTCAATTTACCTATTTTCAACAAATCGGTGGCCTAGCTTGTAAACCAGTATCGGGTGAGCTAACTTATGGTCTGGAACGTCTTGCTATGTATCTTCAAGGTGTTGACAGTGTGTTTGACTTGGTGTGGACTGAAGGCGTTAGTTATGGCGATGTTTTTCATCAGAATGAAGTTGAGCAATCGACTTATAATTTTGAAATTGCTGATACCGATGTATTGTTTAAGCAATTTGACGAAGCTGAGTCAATGAATGAGCAGCTAATTGAAAAAGCTCTGCCCTACCCAGCTTATGAACAAGTGATGAAAGCCTCTCATTTATTTAACTTGCTTGATGCACGTCATGCTATTAGTGTGACAGACCGTGCAAGATTTATTCGCAGGGTGCGTGCTATGAGTCAAAAGGTAGCGCAAACTTACTTTGATTCACGAAAATCTTTAGGCTTTCCAATGGTTCAAGACTCTTAAACCTTAATGCAGATTTTTTCTAGAATTTACCAAAAAACTCTGGACTGGGCGCAAAGTAAGTTTGCCATTTATTGGCTATCGATTATTAGCTTTTTGGAATCTTCAATTCTTCCTTATCCACCACCTGATGTTTTATTAGCGCCAATGGCACTAAGACGCCCTAACAAAGCTTATCAATTTGCTTTGATTACAACCTTATTTTCAGTGTTAGGAGGTCTTGCTGGATATTTGTTGGGTGATGTGTTGCTTGATTTTTTACTAACTGCTGAGCTAATCAAGCCAGATGCTATTACATCGGTTAAAGTATTTTTTGATCAATATGGTATTTGGGTTGTCGGTGTGGCAGCTTTTAGTCCCATCCCTTATAAATTGGCTACTATTACTGCGGGCAGTATGGCGATGCCACTATTGCCTTTTATTTTGATTTCGTTAGTCGCAAGAGGTGCGCGTTATTATTTAATAGCTGGTTTGGTCAAAACTTACGGCGATCAATGTGATCAATGGTTAAAAAAATACATTGATCGTTTAGGTTATGGTTTAATTGTTGTTGTTATTTTTGGAGCTTTGTATGTTAGTTAAATGGTTGAGTGTTGTCTTGCTAGTATCACTCAGTGGATGCTATTCTTCATCGCCTAAACAGGCTATTATTGTTGTTGAAAAATCTAGTCATTTAGAAAATATTAATCAACAAAACTTACAGGTTGAGCGCTCAACCGAGAAAACTAAAAGAGCAACAGATCAATATGCCTCAAAAGCTACAAAAATTAAACCTCGTCAGGCGAATACAAAGCAGCTTAATAAATGGCAGATTCCAGTTAATGCCAGTGTGAGCAAAACCTTTTCTAAAAATCATCAAGGTTTAACTTTTAACACACAAGTAGAACAAGAGATTCATGCCATTCGTGAGGGTAAAGTTATCTATGTTGGTAATAAAATGAAAAGCCATGGTACTATGATTGTTATTCGCCACCCATTAGGGTTTTACAGTACTTACACCCAAAGCCAATCTTTACGGGTTTCTGTTGGCGATAAGATTAAGAAAAACCAAGTTATTGCGAGCACCAATAGTCATCCGTTTTACTTTGAAATGAAAAAATTCAAACAAACGATTAATCCGCTCAAATACTTAAAATAAACGCTAAAATATTAATTATGAATGATTACTTACAAAATATGACACCTAACCAAGTTATTGGTATTTTACTTATTGTTGCGATGGTTGCACATTTGGCTCTTGGCTTCATTTTAAGACAGGTCAGTAAACACACAAGTAAAACCAAAAATCAGCTTGATGATCATCTGCTTAAGTCTGTTTCCACTCCTCTAAAAACCTTAATTTGGTTTGGATGGTTCTACTTTTCTATTGTGGCTTTCGAAGGGCAAATAGAGGCACTGACTTCGGTCATTGGGTATATTAATATCACACCGATATTTATCGTTACCTGGGGCGTTGTTCGCATGATTTCAGGCATCGAGACTTACCTAGTTGAAGAAGATAATAGTGTTGATAACGACTCAGTGAGATTATTTTCAAGATTGATCAAAATTTTGATTGTTACCGCTATTTTATTAGGCATTGCTCAATTTTTAGGTTTTTCAATTTCAAGCTTACTAACTTTTGGTGGTGTTGGTGGTATTGTAATGGGCTTTGCTGCCAAGGATATGCTAAGCAATATTTTTGGCGGGCTTATGATTCAAATGGATAAGCCTTTTTCTACAGGCGATTGGATTCGCTCTACGCAATTTGAAGGTACCGTTGAAAAAATTGGCTGGCGCATGACACGTATTCGTACTTTTAGCCTAAATCCAGTCTATATTCCTAACTCAATTTTTGCCTCAATCCCTATTGAAACTCCTTCGCGCATGACCCATCGTCGAATCAATGAAGTGGTTGGTATTCGTTATGATGATATCAAGCAAATGCCACTGATTGTTGCAGAAGTTGAAAGCATGCTTAAAGCACATAAAGGCATTAATCAAACTCAGTCTCTGCGTGTGTTTTTTAATTATTTCAACACTTCATCTATTGATTTTAATATCTACGCCTTTACCAACACAACCAGTAAAGATGAATATCAAAAAATTAAGCAAGAAATCTTACTCACTATAGCAAATATTATTGAATCTCACAATGCTGAGATTGCCTTCCCAACACAAACATTGCATATCCAGAATAGCTCTACACCTTAGTAGTAAAATTTTATTATGAATAAATTATACATTCGCACCTTTGGATGCCAAATGAACGAGTACGACTCTGACCAAATGGTTAACGTACTGAAGCACTCACACAATTTAGAATTAACCGATAAAGCAGAAGATGCAGATGTATTGCTACTTAACACTTGCTCTATCCGTGAAAAAGCTCAAGAAAAGTTGTTTCATCAATTAGGTCGCTGGAGAAAACTCAAAGTTAGTAATCCTAATTTAGTGATTGGCGTGGGTGGCTGTGTTGCCTCACAAGAAGGAGAGTTAATCCTTAAACGCGCACCGTATGTTGATATTATCTTTGGCCCTCAGACTTTGCACCGCCTCCCAACTATGCTTAATGAGGTATTGGGTGACAAAAAAACCAGTATCGATATCTCTTTTCCAGAAATCGAAAAATTTGACCACCTACCCGAGCCTAAGTCAGATGGTGTTAGTGCATTTGTTTCTATCATGGAAGGTTGTAGTAAGTACTGTACCTTTTGTGTGGTTCCTTATACGCGTGGAGAAGAGGTTTCTCGTCCCTTTAATGATGTTCTTAAGGAAGTGGGGATACTAGCCAAACAAGGTGTTCGTGAGGTTAATCTATTAGGTCAAAATGTTAATGCTTACCAAGGATTAATGGATGATGGTCAAAGTGCTGATTTGGCCTTATTGATCAATATTGTCGCGCAAATAGAGGGGATTGATCGTATTCGTTACACCACTTCTCATCCAGTTGAATTTTCAGATTCTCTTATTGAGGCTTATGCTGAAGTTCCTGAGCTGGTTTCACATCTGCATTTACCTATTCAAAGTGGTTCTGACAAAATTCTAGGACTCATGAAGCGTGGCCATATGGCTATTGAATACAAATCGAAAATTAGGAAATTACGTAAAATTCGACCTGATATTTCCATCTCTAGCGATTTTATTATTGGCTTTCCGGGTGAAAATGATCAAGACTTTGAAGACACCATGACACTCATCAACGATATTGGTTTTGACAAATCTTTTAGCTTTATCTATTCCGCTAGACCTGGAACACCTGCAGGTAGCTTTGTTGACGATGTTGATATGTCAATTAAAAAAGAACGCCTAGCACGTGTGCAAAAAACTATCGATGAATCAACAGAGGCTATTTCAAAATCTATGGTTGGTAGTGTGCAAAAAGTATTGATTGAGAACTTATCTAAAAAGAGCGCTCAAATCCCTGGCGAAACTAGCAGTTTGTTTGGTCGCACAGAAAATATGCGTAATACGCATTTTCAAGGCGATGAGTCGCTTATTGGTCAAATTGTGAATGTCAAAATTACCTCAGCACGTGGCAACTCATTAGTGGGTGAGCTACACCTTCAAAATAACGCTTAAAAACAACAATCTATGCACATCACTCTAGAAATTGATAATTCTGAACAACTGTCCGATGTTTGTGGCTCATTTGATCGAAATTTACAAACTATTGCAAAAAGTCTTGATGTTGAAATTAAAAACAAAGGTGGAGAGTTTATTATTCATGGTGATAACAAGCACTTAGCTGCTCGAATTTTGCAAGATTTAAGTATGCTCAGTAAAACTCAATCTATTGGTGTGCATGATGTAGAAATGAGCATTAAAGCCTACACTGATGACGACATATCTAGTGAGTCGGTTAACATTAAAACCAAGCGTAAATTTATTCATGTACGTTCAAAAAATCAACAACATTACGTCAAAGCCATTAAGGAGAAAGATTGTACTTTTGGTATTGGACCTGCAGGCACAGGAAAAACTTATTTGGCGGTTGCACGCGCCGTTGAAGCGCTTGAATGTTCAGATGTAAGACGTATCATACTAGTTCGTCCTGCCGTTGAAGCGGGCGAAAAACTTGGCTTTCTGCCTGGAGATTTAACCGAAAAAATTGATCCTTACTTGCGTCCAATTTATGACGCTTTGTATGAAATGATGGGCTTTGATAAAGTTACCAAACTGTTGGATAAAAATATAATTGAAGTGGCGCCTTTGGCTTTTATGCGCGGACGCACACTAAACGAAGCCTTCATCATTTTAGATGAAGCTCAAAACACCACAACCGAACAAATGAAGATGTTTTTAACGCGTATGGGTTTTGGCTCCAAAATGGTGATTACAGGCGACGTTACTCAAATTGATCTTGCTCGACCTAATCAATCAGGCTTACTTCATGCTATGAAAGTTTTAGAAAGCGAGCCTAAGATTTCTTTTTGTCATTTCCACTCAAGAGATGTGGTTAGGCACAAATTAGTACAGCGTATTGTTCAGGCTTACGAAATCTTTGAATAAGCTTGGAAAAATTATTGTTGGCCTATCAGGTGGTGTTGACTCATCTGTTGCAACATTAATGCTATTAGAACAAGGCTATGAAGTAGAAGCTTTGTTTATGAAAAACTGGGATGAAGATGACAAGGATGATCATTGTACTGCTGAGCAAGATTTATCAGATGCACAAAAAGTAGCTGACAAACTGGGGGTTAAGCTTCATAGTATTAATTTTTCAGCCGATTATTGGGATGATGTCTTTGAGCATTTTTTACAAGAGCACAAGAAAGGTCGAACACCTAATCCTGATGTTTTATGTAATCAAAAAATAAAATTCAAAGTTTTTCTTGAACATGCTCTATCACTAGGTGCTGATAAGATAGCGACTGGACACTACGCCAGAATTACTCATGATAATAACAGCTACCAGTTAAAAACAGGTCTAGATGATAATAAAGATCAGAGCTATTTCTTGCATCTTTTAAATCAAGAGCAATTAAGTAAAAGCTTATTTCCACTGGGCGAGATTAGCAAAACTGAAGTGCGTGAGTTAGCTAGAAAACACGACTTAATCACTGCTGATAAAAAAGACTCAACAGGTATTTGCTTCATCGGAGAGCGTAATTTTTCTGAATTTTTACAGACTTACCTACCCAAACAACAAGGCAATATTGTTGATGAGCAGGGAAAATTTATCAAACATCATCAAGGTTTGGCTTTTTATACCATTGGCCAAAGAAAAGGTTTGGAAATTGGGGGTGGCTTTAGCGATTCTCCCGCACCTTGGTTTGTAGCCGATAAACGCATTGATTCTAATGAAATTTTGGTAGTCCAGGGTGATCATAAGCTTTTGTATCACAACACCCTTACTACTTCGAATTTACATTGGATTGACATTCAACCAGAGATACCTTTTAGTTGTGTGGCAAAAATTCGATACCGCCAAGACTCACAAGAATGTAGCGTTGTGAAGGATGGTGATTCACTTAAAGTTATTTTTAAAAATCCACAAAGAGCGATCACGCCAGGACAATCTATTGTGTTTTATCAAGAGGATACCTGTTTAGGTGGTGGCATTATTGAGCAAAGAAGTAATGAATAAATTAGAAAACCAAACCTTAGCCTTAGCGGGAATCTTGCAAAGTGCTGCACTCGTTGATCAACTTGCCTCAAAGGGTATTTGCCATAGTGAATGCTCTGGCGCAAGCCTAGGCAGTATTGTTAATACAAGCTCAAACGTGGTTGATATCTTTGACTCTAAAGCTAAGCTATCTGTTGGTATGTCAACTTTAAAAGCTGTACTTAGTAAAAAGACTAAGTCTATGCAAGCCATTACTTTCTACGCCTTATCACTCATCAACCTTGAAAAGAAATTAATGAAAAATCCAGCTTTATTAGATACAATTACCGCTGAGATCAACACTTTTAATAAGCAAACATTCTTTGAAATTACTCATACTAACTCCATTGCGCGTTTAGGTGAGCTATACAAATCAACCTTAGGCGGGCTAAATCCAAGAATTATGGTTAAAGGTGAGCAGCTGTATTTATCTAATGATCGCACCGCTAACCATATTAGAGCATTGCTATTATCTGGCATACGAGCAGCATCTCTATGGAAATCCCAAGGCGGAAAGACCTGGCATTTACTCATCAATAAGCGCAAAATATTAAAGACAATAGAGGTAATAGAAAAATCTGCTAGCCCATCAGATAATCTGGCACAGTCCTAGTAATTTAATTTTCAATTTCACTAGACTTTTGCTCACTAAGACTTTATAATTACGCCTTTAAATATTTAACTCTTATATAACACGATGGCTAATTCAGCAGGTTCAAAAAAACGCGCAAGACAAGCAACTAAACGCAACAAGCACAATTCTCAAATCCGCGCTAAAGTTCGTACTTTCATCAAGAAAGTATCTTACGCATTAGATGCTGGTAATAAAGAAGAAGCACAAGGTGGTTATGTTGCTATGCAAAAAATGATTGATCAATCAGTTAGCAAAGGCCTTATGCATAAGAACCAAGCATCTAGAAAGAAAGCTCGTATTAATGCACAAATCAAAGCTCTGTAAATAACAATTTAACATTGCTATAATGAAGCCCTCATTTGAGGGCTTTTTTAATGCGTAAACAAAAATGATCAACGACAACGACAAACAAATGTTTAGAGACAGTGTTGATGCTAATTCGCCTATCGATAAAGACGGCGTAAACCCAAAAAATAATCAAGTCAAAAAAGCTGCATTCACGGCCTATAGCTATATCACTGAAGCCCGCTTGAATGGATCACAAACTGTAGCCTATGCCAAAAATGGCTTATCGCCAAAAATTATTAAAAAAATGAAACGCGGCGATATTGACCATGCACCTTCATTAGATCTTCATGGGCTGACGACTGTTGAAGCATGTGAATCTATGAGTGAGTTCATGTATCGCCATCAGCATGAAAATTTTATTCATATTATTCATGGTAAGGGCTATCACTCTGGAAATGGCATGAGTATCCTTAAAACCCAAGTTGTGAGCTTTTTAAATCAACACCCTCAAGTGCTGGCATTTAACTCTTGTCCTGACAAAGATGGTGGCGCTGGTGCAATCTTCGCCTTACTTAAACAATAGATTATGTTTAATTTAGATGAAATCTACAGTGTCTCCAGCTTTTTATCACTGTGTAATAAAACGGTTGAAGATAATATCCCTACTTGCTGGTTGCAGGGAGAGATTTCTAACTTGGCACGCCCTGCTTCTGGTCATTGGTATTTCTCATTAAAAGATAACAAGGCTCAAGTTCGCTGCGCCCTATTTCGCCTTAATCAGCGCAATATTAAATTTACGCCTGAAAATGGCATGGAAGTTTTAGTGCGCGCCGCACCAACTCTTTATGAGGCACGAGGAGATTTTCAGCTTATTGTTCAACAGATTGAGCCAGTGGGTGCTGGTAATCTTAATCTAGCCTTTGAGCAATTAAAAAACAAGCTTGCTGAAGAGGGCTTATTTGATCAATCGCATAAAAAAAAACTACCAACTCAAATCAATACTATTGGTGTAATTTCTTCATCGACCGGCGCAGTTATTCAAGATATTATTAGAGTGTTAAATAAGCGCTATCCTTTTGCTCATGTTTTATTATTTGACAGTATAGTACAAGGTCAAGGCTCATTTGAAAAAATTGGTCAAGCCATTATTGCAGCAGATAATTCTCAACGCTGTGATGTGTTAATTGTTGCTCGAGGTGGTGGATCGCTAGAAGATCTATGGGCCTTTAATGAGGAATCATTAGCGCGTATTATTTACAACACTAAAACACCGATTATTAGCGCAATTGGCCATGAAACGGACACCACTATTGCTGATTTTGTAGCAGATATTCGTGCTCCAACACCTAGTGCTGCAGCTATGTTGGCAACACCTGATAAGTTGGAAATACTTTCTCGTGTGGCAAAATTATCGACACAATTACACCACCAAGTTCTTCAAAACAAACAACGTAAACAAGCTTACCTTGATCAGCTTAAGCTTAGAGTAGTTTCACCTGATAGACAATTAAATTATTTATCGCAACAACTTGATTACTTGTCACATCGACTGAGTGGATCCATAGCCAGTGTCATTGATACTCAAGAGTATAAATTAACAACATTACTTTCTAACTTAAAACAACATTCACCTAGCGTAAGAATTAAGCATTCTATTGCTATTAGTCAGTTGTCCGCTAATCAACTGCATCGACAAATAAACCAGGTTGTTCATGATAGCAAACAAACTTTATCCCAATTAAACAGTCGACTGAAAAACGCGACATCACAAATTATTAAGCAGCAACAAAATCAACTGGCTAGTCATGCCAATTCACTAGGGCATCTATCGCCACTCAGCACACTGTCTAGAGGTTATAGTATTACTGTAGGCAGTAAAAACCAAGTATTAACGTCAATTACTCATACCCAATCAGGGCAGACTATTAAAACACGTCTAAGCGATGGCGTCATTCATTCCAAGGTGGAAAAAATTGAAAAAAACTAAATTCTTATTATTCTTACTTTTACCCTTGAGCGTTTTGGCGAATCTTAATGTCAAACATACACCCATACCAGGCGGCATAGCAGTGGTTGATTTCTATACCAATCATTCCAACCCAAAAGCTTTTTATAGTCAAGTTCCAGTCTACACTCAGCAAGTAAATAATACGCATTGGCAAGCATTAGTCGGTATTCCTTTATTGGCTAAAATAGGCGAAAAACAGATCACTATTAAGGATTTTTCGACACGTAATATTACCTTTAAAGTAACTGAACATGATTACAAAAAGCAGTATATCACCCTGAAAGGGAAAAACAAAAAATACGTTAATCCAAATCTATTACACATGGATAGAATCAACCAAGAGCGTCCGATTCTTTCCAAAGCACGTAAAGTTTTTTCCAACACCATCATGAACAAAGCAGCTTTCATTCGACCTGTATCAGGGGTTACCACAAGCCCCTTTGGATTTAAACGTTTTTATAATGGGCAAGCTAGGCGACCTCATACAGGACTAGATTATGCAGGAGACGTTGGTACCGAAATTAAAGCTTCTGGGGGCGGTAAGGTGATCATTAGTGATGAGTTTTTCTTTAACGGCAATGCTGTCTTTATTGATCATGGTCAGGGCCTGATTAGCGTTTATATTCATATGAATAAACGCCTAGTAGTACCTGGTCAAATCGTAAAACAAGGTGATATCATCGGCACTATAGGTCAAACAGGTAGAGCTACAGGCCCTCATCTACATTTTGGAGTCTACCTTAACCAAACCGTTGTCAATCCTAACTTATTGATTAATCATGAAATCTAACGTCTCATTTTTGCGCCGACTTGGTGCTATGTTTTACGACACTTGCCTAACCTTTTCTTTAGTCTTTTTTATTGGGATGGTTGCCAATGCATTATTTGGCGATATGGGAGGTGCTTTTTTCTATCTAATCACTCTACCCAGTGTTTATTTATACTTCACCATGTCATGGGTTAAAGGGCGCCAAACCGTTGGAATGAAAGCTTGGAAATTTCAAGTTATACAAAACAATCAATCTTCTCATAAAGGGAAAAGTATCACCCATCAACAAGCATTCATTCGCTTTATGTTAGGATTTATATCTTTTTTAACACTTGGCGCTGGGTTTATTTATCAAGTATTTAGCCAAAACAACCTGGCTTGGCATGACCAAATTTCTCACACTTTGTTGGTGAAAAATTGACTTACATCAATAAAGTAAAAAAGATTTGTGATATAATATTTTTAATTGATTCACCAAGGTAAAAACATGAGCTCTTCAGTAGATAACAGTAGTTTAAGAGGAAATATTTTAATGATTAGCACTTTGGCGATATCTTTAGTGGCGCCTTTGGCTTTAATCATACTTTCATATATCGAAGTTATTTCTGGTACTGCTGAATATATTGCAGCTTTTGGAGTAGTTGCCTCTACCGTCTATATTATTGGCGGTTCAGTTTGGATGTTTATACAAGATGCCCAAGATGGTAAAAATCTTGCTGATGGCTAATCCATTAAATAAATTGTGAATATTGACCCTTTAAAAAAGCCAAATAGACTATTTGGCTTTTTTTATCGCTACTGGATTAGTATTATTTTGCTTATCGTTTTAGCAACCCTGGTACGTCAAAACTTTGTCATTAATACATTCCCTTTTGATATAAACGAAAAGCAGGCAATTCTTAAAGAAAATCTAGCAGTTAATCAACAGCTAAAACAAGACAACTTAAAGCTTCAGCTAGAATTAAATGCAAAATCAGATGAAAAATTAGAAATTTTAGAATCCATGGCTAGACACAAATTTGGCCTCATTAAGCCTGGAGAAAAATACTACCAAATCAGTATTTCTGATCCAGATTAAAACTAGCATTGCTTGGGTATAATAAAAAAATAATCCACTCTAATTTTATGTTTTATGTCAACTGATCATTGTTATCTTGTTGTACCTGCCAGCGGAGTTGGAGCAAGAATGCAATCGAACATCTCTAAGCAATATTTGCAACTAGACAATGGTTTGAGCGTTCTTGACCAAACTCTATCAACCTTATTAAATATTAAAAAAATTAAAGGCTGCGTGGTAGCAATTTCTGAGCAAGACAGTTTGTTTAGCTCTTCTCAGTTTTATAACCATCCTAAGCTTTTAACCACTACTACTGGTGGCAAAGAACGCTACCATTCAGTGATTAATGCTCTCAATGCTTTAAAGCCTTTCGTTAAAGACAATGATTGGGTTTTAGTACATGACGCTGCTCGCCCCTGTATAGAGGTTAAAGATGTTGAAAATCTTATCCAACAACTTGAGAATCAAAAAGTTGGTGGATTGTTAGCAACTAAAGTGGTTGACACTATTAAAAAATCTAATCATCAAATGATTGAGTCTACTATTGATAGAAGCAATCTTTGGCAAGCTCAAACACCGCAGATGTATCGATTTGGTATATTACTACACGCATTAAATACTGCTTATAATGATGGTATTAATATTACAGACGAAGCCAGTGCCATTGAGCATTTGGGTTTAGATTCTTTATTGGTTGAATCTTCAAAAACCAATATTAAGATCACCAGTCCAGAGGATATGGCTTTAGCTAATTTTTATTTAAATAAATCATTGATCTCATGAAAATTAAAACTGGCTTAGGTCAAGATTCACATGCCTTTGAGGACAATCATAAGGCTTTATTATTAGCAGGGGTTAATCTCAAGCATGCACAAGGCTTGCGAGCTAATAGCGATGGTGATGTACTATTTCACGCCCTAACCAATGCTGTTTCTTCCATTACTGGTGTCAATATATTAGGTGAAATAGCAGACAATCTTTGCCAGCAAGGAATTACTGATAGTAGCGAATATTTAAAATTAGCTCTTCAAGACTTACAAGATTGGCAAGTACAACATATTGCAGTTTCTATAGAATGCTTGACGCCAAAAATCTCACCCTTTATTGCTGATATGAAAACAAATATAGCCAAGTTGTTTAACATATCACCTAATGATGTTGGTATTACTGCAACTACTGGCGAAGGGTTAACTGCGTTTGGTAGAGGTGAAGGTATTCAGGTACTTTGCATCATTAGCGCCCTTAAAGTATGAAAGATTTAAGGCAAGTCTCCGAATCTAGAATCAGTAAAATTCATTTTATTGGTATTGGTGGCTCTGGTATGAGTGGTATTGCTGAAGTGTTGCATAACCTTGGTTATCAAATTTCTGGCTCAGATATTCATCAAAATAGTATCACTGACAGACTGTCAAAGATGGGCTGTAAGATTAACTTCAAGCATGATGCGCATAATATTGATAATGTACAAGCAGTAGTTGTATCCAGTGCTATTAGCTCTAGTAATCCTGAGCTAGTAAGGGCACAAAAATTACATATTCCAGTTGTCCCTAGAGCCGAAATGCTGGCTGAAATTATGCGCTTTCGTTTTGGTATTGCCGTTGCTGGCACACATGGAAAGACAACCACAACGAGTATTATTGCTCACATTCTTAATCATGCTGAGCTTGACCCTACTTACATTATTGGTGGTATTTTAAATTCGACTGGCGTGAACGCTAAATTAGGCGAGAGTGATTATTTAATTGCTGAAGCAGATGAGTCAGATGCATCTTTTTTGCATTTGCAACCTATGCTTAGCGTGATCACTAATGTTGACCAAGATCACATGGCAACCTATGACAATAATTATCAACAATTAAAAGATACTTTTGTTAGTTTCACCTCAAACTTACCCTTTTACGGTGCTTGTATTCTTTGTAGTGATGATCAAGGTGTGCGTGATATTATTAGCGACATCCATCGCCCTATGATTAGCTATGGTTTTAATTCAGATGCTGATATACGTGCTATTAATGTCAAACAGGTTGGCATGCAAATGCATTTTGACGTTGTTCACACTCGGGACAATTCAAAATACAACAATCCTTACCCAATTCAGCTTAACCTTATTGGTAAGCATAACATTCTTAATACCTTGGCTGCTATTGGTGTTTGCTGTGAACTCAATATTGACATCAATATTATCCAGTCTGCACTTAGCCATTTCTCTGGCGTCGCTAGAAGATTAGATCACCATGGTCAGTTATCAATTCAAGGTCATTCAATTGATTTTTTTGATGATTATGGACACCACCCTGTTGAAATTAATGCCATTTTTGACTCACTTAAGAACACCTACCCTGATAGACGTCTTGTGGTAATTTTTCAGCCACATCGTTATTCTAGAACCAGAGACTTGTTTGATGATTTTGCTCGTATTTTAAGTCTTGCAGATGGCTTGATCTTGTTAGATATTTACCCTGCAAGCGAAGATCCAATTGCTCAAATTAGTAGTTCAACACTAGCTGAATCTATCAGAAAGCGTTCAACATTAAACCCAGTTGTGATCAAGAATGCACAAGAAGTTTTAAAGGTGTTGCCTCATATTATTAATGAAAATGACGTTTTACTAACCCTAGGTGCAGGTGATATTCACACAATGCCTGGTTTACTAAAATCAACCTACGGCTAAAGTGCTAGAATGATAAAACATAGCGAACCCATGACCTCACATTGCTCTTTACGGGCTGGCGGATTGGCGCAGGATTTTTTTGTCCCAAACAACATTCAAGCACTTGTTGATTTTCTAAAATCTAATACTAAGCCTATATTATTTATAGGGCTGGGTAGTAATATCCTAATTCGCGATCAAGGGTTTCAAGGTGTTATCATTAAACTAACCCAACTTAAATCTTTGTCAATTAACCAATCTTGCATCACCGCAGAAGCTGGTGCAACACTGGCAAAATTATCTAGATTTACATTAGAAAAAAACTTTTTTGGAGCGGAGTTTCTAAGTGCTATTCCTGGCACTATTGGCGGTGCTTTAGCTATGAATGCGGGTGCATTTGGTTTCGAAATCTGGCAGTTTGTTAAGCGTGTTCGTACGGTTAACAAATCAGGTGAGCTCTTTTGGCGCCAGCCTTGTGATTTTGATATTCTCTATCGACAAATTACACCTTTACATTCTCATGAATATTTTATTTCAGCAGAGTTAGAATTCAATTCAGTCTCTTCTAATCATAGTATTCAGAAGCTTCTCAAGAAAAGAAATGATTCTCAACCTATTGGCTTGCCGAGCTGTGGCAGTGTCTTTAAAAACCCTAGAGATAATTATGCTGCTGAACTGATTGAAAAATCTAATCTAAAGGGTTTTTGTATTGGTGGCGCTTGTGTGTCTGAAAAGCATGCTAATTTTATTATTAATCACAATAAAGCTAGTGCTGCTGATATTGAAAATTTAGTGATTCATATTCAACAAACCGTAAAATCAAACTTTAAAATTGATTTAGAAACAGAGTTGAAGATTATATGATTGCAGTATTAATGGGGGGTAATTCTGCTGAGAGAGAAATATCTTTAAATAGTGGTGAAGCTGTTTATCAGGCACTTAAATCTCAACAAATTGATTGTTTTAAATTTGACTGGAAGGATGACAATTTAGATAATTTATGGTCTCAAGAATTTAATTTGGCTTTTGTTGTTCTACATGGTCGTGGTGGTGAAGATGGCACTATTCAGAGATTACTAGAAGCTAGAAATATTTCTTATACTGGATCCAATTCAGATGCAAGTGCCAACGGCATGGATAAACATTTAAGTAAGGAGATTTGGAAAGCCTCTAAACTTCCAGTGGCGCCTTCTGTAATCGCCATCCAAGATACGACATTACCCGCGGTTAACTTCCCACTACCTTGGGCTATAAAACCTGTGTCAGAAGGTTCTAGCATAGGTATCAGTAAAGTAGTCGAGCTTGATCAATTAGATGAAGCTTTAGCGCTCGCTTGGTTCTATGATGACCGGGTTCTAATCGAACAATGGATAGAGGGCGAAGAATGCACAGTTGCTATATTAGGTGAAGAAGCTCTACCCGTCATTAAAATTGTTGCAGATCAGGATTTTTACAACTATGAGTCTAAATACCTGTCAAGCACCACACAATATCTTTGCCCCTGTGGCTTAACAGAAAATCAAGAAAGTCAGCTTAAAGAGTTAGCGTTAAAGGCTTTTCAAACTATAGGTGCTACTGGATGGGGGAGGGTTGATTTTATTTTAGATAAAAATAATTCACCCTACTTACTAGAAATTAACACTGTTCCTGGAATGACATCTCATTCTTTAGTTCCTATGGCTGCAAAAGCAGCAGGAATTACTTTTAAGCAATTAGTTAAGCAGATTACTCATGAAGCTTAAAAGTAAAAATCAACATAGACGATCTCTATTTGAATATTTAAAGCTGTTGCTTTGGCCACTAATCTTTACATTGGTTATTTCAATTATTGTTTGGGGAAATTATCACTACAATTCAGGTGAATTACTTAAGATAAATGTTAGCTGGGAAATAGATCGTGACTATCTGGTCAATAAAGAAACACTTGAAAAACAAATAAAGTCGTTAACTAATAAGCCCTACCAGTTAGATTTACACGGAATTAAAGATGAATTAGAGCGCCATCCATGGGTGCAAGAAGCCCAGGTAAAGCGGTTGTTTTGGGATGCTATCCAGATTAGTATAATTACTCATCCAATTGCTGCTCATTGGGAAAATGTAGCTTGTAATAAATCCCTTGAAAAAGAAAATTGCCAAGGCTATATAACAACCCAAGGTAGTCTTATCAAGCCAGAAAATTTATACTATCGGCAAAATGATCATGCATCAGAAAATCTAGTGGTCTTAAAATCTGGCCATAAGCCAGAAAGCTATGACTCACTTTTAGAGGATTACCAAGCTTACCAACTCATCTTATCTGACTTAAAAATTCTTACTTTAACAAGAAGCAATATTGATCAACTAACCTTAGAACCCAATATAACCGTTGTACTTGGCTACAATAAACAACAGCAGCGCCTAAAAGATTTTATGAAAATTTATCATAAATTAAGGCAAGAAATTCCGCTCAAAAAACTAAATAAAGCAACTTATGATATGCGCTATCCTAAAGGGTTTACGTTGAAGTATTAGCCTCTTGAATTAATTGGTAGCACAAAGCTAAATTAACCAAACTCCAGTAAAAAAGAATAGCTTTAATCACCCATCCAAAAGCTTCTGGAAAACCTATTGCACTGAATAATGATGTAAAAATCATACCAATTAAAGCAGGAATGATAGCTTGTAATAAAAATAGATTAGCCTGAGAGACGAAATTTAATTTCCATTTGTAATTTGAAGGTTGATTGATCGCAATATTAACAAAATTCAATGTCATTGGCATAATTAAAAAGTAAATAATTAACTGTAAAAAACCAATACCAGTCAGCATAACAGGGACTGTAGTTACAAATCCTACAAATAGCGTCAAACCGATAAATCTAAAAATTTGACTTATATTAAAGATTGGTGACATGGCTGATACATTTTGTTCACCCAAAACAACCAATCGATACATATTGACTGACAACATAATATAACCATACAAAAACAATAATAAATATATGGGTGTATTGTCTGGCAACACAACATCAGCCAAATCTCCGCCTTGAAACACAACTTCCATGAGTTCAAACATTTGAGGCAATATGAGCAGCAATGGCAATGAAATAGCCACTGGTAAAATAGATATTTCAACAACCTTTTTCCAATGTGTCAGTGCAAAGGCAAAACTGGCTAAGATGATTTTATTAATAGGTAATATATTCATAAGTTTTATTTCATTTTTGAATTAACAACATTGACCATAATGGTAAGTTTTTGCCTTGGCTGTAGCGGCCTGTCATCAAGCTTATTCCACTGTTTTATTTGAAGAACACTAACGCCAAATTTAGCAGCAATAGTTGATAAATTATCACCACTTCTTACTTGATAAACCACTTTTCTATCAATATCAATACCCAGTGATGTCACTGATAATAAATCTTTATAAGCATCTACAGTAGGCTGCCAAAGTACTAATTCTTTGCCTAATTTTAATGGCTCTGAACGCTTAATATGATTCCATTTAATGATTTTTTTAATACTTACTTGATACTTCTTAGAAATTAACCACAAGCTGTCACCCGCTTGAATAGAATGAACAACTTTACGCCCTGATTTCTTTGAATTTAAACGATTTTTTTCTAGCTGATCTTCTGACGATGAGTAAGCCTCGGCTCCCTTTTGAGCAACAGGAACGATTAAATAATCACCTATTTTAATAAAATGGTTTTCTAATTGATTAACGCTGCTAATTTGTTTCATGGTCGTTGCGTACTTCTGTGCAACCACACTTAAACTATCGCCTTGCTTAACTTGATGTCGTATCCATTTTAATCTTGCTATATTTGGATTTTTAAGCATTGATTGCTTAAACAGTTTCATGTTTTTAATAGGTAACAGCAAGTTGTAAGAGCCCTCGCTTGGAGTGGCCCATCGCTTTAAACCTGGATTAAGTGAATATAAAGTATCAAGCTCTACCTCTGACCAATCAGCAATTAAAGCCAAATCAAACTGAGTATTCAGTTCAATAGATTCTATGGTTGGCTTATTATCAACAGGGGTAATAATTTGTCCATATTTCTCTGGATTTTTAATAAGCTCAGTTACAGCTAATAATCTTGGCACATAGCCTTTAGTCTCATTTGGTAATTTCAAATGCCAAAAGTCAGTAGGCTTGCCTAGTTTTTTATTATCGCGAATGGCTCTTTGCACTCGCCCTGGGCCCGAGTTATAGGCTGCTATAGCTAACAACCAATCACCCTTGAAAAGCTTGTTTAAATTTTTCAAGTACTTTACAGCTGCCTTGGTAGATGCCAATACATCACGACGAGAATCATACCACCAGTTATCCTTTAAGCCATAAAGCCTACCTGTTGATGGAATAAACTGCCACAACCCTGATGCAGTACCGTGAGAGTATGAAAAAGGATAATAAGCAGATTCAACAATAGGCAATAAAGCAATTTCGAGTGGCAGCCCTGCTTTTTCAACCTCTTGAACTACTAGATATAAGTAAGGGTTGGCACGCTTAGTAATGCGCGTTAAATAGTCAGGGTGTTTTTTAAACCAATCTATATGCCAATATAGTTGTTTTTGACTAGGTGCTTTTAATGTCGTTTTATTAGTAATATGACGCCAAAGATCTTTCTCAATAATAGGCTTAATAGAGGCTGTTTCTTTTGGGTTAGACTTTATCAGCTGATTAGCACTGTCATTTACTGGTGAGTTACAAGCACCCAAAAGCAAAAAACTAGAGAAGAAAAGTAGTCTGCTAATTCTTAAGATTGACTGCCACCAGAACATTTTGGAGAATCGGGAGCACCATTTTTTAATTGCCACTCATGTGAGGTATAGGTATGCATAGCAAGTGCATGAATATGACTTAACTCTTCTTTAAAGAGATTATTAATAAAGCGATGTCTAGTAATTAAAGCTAAATCATTAAAATAGTCACTCACCACAATCAACTTAAAATGAGACTCTGTCGCAGGACCCGAGTGGTTACTAGACTCATTAATTACCTCTAAATGACTCGGAGATAAGGCAAGTTGAAGTTGTTCAGTTAAATGTTGTTGCATGTCGCTCATAAGTCAGTTGTTTGATGGGAAAAATCAAAACTATCATTAAAGAAATTCTTTTCAAGCATACCTTGTTTAATAAAAGTATTGGCAGCAGATGTGACCATCATTGGAGGTCCACAAGCGTACACCTCAAAATTGACTAATGTTTCAAAATCTTCCAAAACTGCTTCATGAACATAACCTACTCTACCTTGCCAATTCTTGTCAGGAATTGATAGCACTGGCACAAAATTAATATGGTCATGTTGTTCAGCCCATTGATAAGGTAGTGACATGTACAAATCTTGTTCACTTCTAACACCCCAATAAATATCAATTTTTCTTTGACTATTGGATTCAATCTCATGTTCAATCATGGCTTTAACAGGGCCAAATCCAGTACCACCTGCAAGCATGATCATAGGCTTTTCACTATCTTCTCTTAAATAAAAACTACCTTTAGGGCCTTCAATTTTCAACAAAGACTTTTCTTGCATTTTATTAAATACAAAATTGGTAAATTTTCCACCAGAGATAAGGCGTACGTGAAGCTCGATAATACCTGTATTATGCGGCGCATTAGCAATAGAAAAGGCGCGAGGATCAAAATCAGGGTGAATCAAGTCTATATATTGACCCGCTAAGTATTGCATAGCTTCATTGCCTGGAATTTTCAAAACAATTTTCGCTACATCAGCACTCAAGTGTTCAATTTTATCAACTTTACAAGGTAATGTTTTAACTTCAATATCAGCCACACTCTCAAGTTCAGTAGCCACAATTGATATATCCGTTTTAGCGTAACACTTACATGGGAGAATCATGTTATCACTAACTTCTGCAGGCGTTAATCCAGGTGGAATTCCTTTTAGATAACCAACTTCACCTTCCATCAGTGTCGCTTTACACTTACCACAAAAGCCATTTCGACAACCATAAGGAAATCCAAGCCCGTTGCTAATGGCGCCATCCAGAATAGTTTCGCCTTCTGCAACTTTAAACTGATTGCCACTCACTTGATTTTCTACTGTAAACATGACTTTATTCTATCAATATTTTTTGAATGTTGACATTATAATCTAGGTTAGTTATATAAAAACTTACTAATACAAGGATATTCGTGCTCAATCCACCTTCTAATACTGTGCTTTTTTTAATGGGTCCTACTGCTTCAGGTAAGACGGATTTAGCTATTAAAATTAGCAAAAAAATTAACTCTCGACTGATTAGTGTTGATTCTGCATTAATCTATCAAGGCATGAATATTGGCACTGCTAAGCCCGATACTGAAACACTTAAAGCTCACCCACATTATCTTATTGATATTTGCAAACCCAGCGATACCTATTCAGCTCAGGACTTTGTTAATGATGCCACTCATCAAATTGAGTTAGCTTTTAGTCAAAATAAGCTACCTATTCTGGTTGGTGGAACTTCGTTTTATTTCAATGCTTTAGAGCACGGCTTATCTGACCTTCCAGAGTCAACCCCAGAATCCAGAGAAAAATACAACCAACTCGTTAAAGAAAAAGGCCTGGATGCGTTATACCAATCATTACAAAAAATCGACCCTATTGCTGCACAAAGAATTCACGCTAATGATTCACAACGCATTACTCGTGCACTTGAGGTATTTAATATTAGCGGTAAAACCCTTACCAAACTCCAGGGTAAAAAACAAGGCGGGCTTAATTGCATCATTAAAAAAATTATCTTAATGCCAGATCGCAGTGAGCTTCATCAGCGCATTGAAACTCGATTTCATTTAATGATGGAGCAAGGATTTATGGATGAAGTTAGGGTTTTAAAAACCAATACAGCACTTCATCAAGACCTGCCTTCAATTCGCTGTGTTGGTTATCGACAGGCATGGCAATTTTTAAACAATGAGATAGATGAGGCTGAAATGATTGAAAGATCTATTATTGCCACAAGACAGCTTTGCAAGCGTCAAAGCACTTGGCTTAGAAGTCAAACTCAAGGGTTGAAACTGAAAACAGCAGATATTGAAAAAACAGTAGACTTTATCCAAGAATAGCGCGTTTAAATTCAAGGCCTCGATGTTCAAAATTATCAAACATGTCAAAACTTGCGCAGGCTGGAGATAAAAGCACCACACCATTATTGATCATGCCTTTAGCCAAAGAAACCGCCTCGTTCATATTTTGAGCATGAATAGTTTTAGCAATATGAATGCCGTGCTCAAAATCTGTAGCACTTTGTCCAATTAACACCACACCGAAAACATCTTGATCAATCAGCTTAAAAAGCTCAGTGTAATCTTCATCTTTAGCCATGCCTCCAGCAATTAAAACAATATTTTCATGTTTATTAATCAATGCTTTTAGTGCTGTTACGCTTGCTGAGGCGTTGGTTGCTTTGGAATCATTATAAAATACAATACCTTTTTTATCTGACACCCATTCCAATCTATGTTCAAGACCTTTAAAGGTTTTAATACAATCAATCATGATGCTCATATCTATACCGATTTGATCACCTAAGGCCAATACTGCTAGAATGTTCGCCACGTTATGCTCACCAATAAGTTGCATTTCGTCAACATCCATCAGTACTTCATCGCCTTTTAAGAAGTAGCAACTACCATGGCAAGTTACAGTGCCAAAGTCTTGATCTTGTTTTGGCATATTTATTCCGAAATGGATAGCAGAAGTTTTTTGAGGGATCAGTGGCTCATCAAGATTAATAACCAAGTGTTGGCAATATTGATACAAACTTAACTTTGAAGCCGCATAATGTTCGAAACTATCATATCGATCTAGATGGTCTGGAGTGATATTCAGCACGACACCAGCATATAAATTTAGTTTTTTACTATAATCTAACTGGTAACTTGATAGCTCTAATATATAAAGCTCAACCTCGTCCTGTAAACAATCTAGCGCTGGTATGCCGATATTACCACCAACAGCTACCTTTTTACCACTGGCTTTGGCCATATCCCCTAATAATTGAGTTACGGTAGATTTACCATTGGAGCCAGTAATACCAATAACAGGTGCCAGGGCATATCTAGAGAATAATTCTATATCACTGACAATATTAATGCCTTTTTCAAGTGCCCAGATTACAATTGTTTCTTGCTGAGCAACACCTGGGGAGATAAAAATTTCATCAACCTCTTCTAATAGAGATTCATCCCAGTCACCTAAAAAAGGCTTTATTAATGGGAACTCTGATAAAAATTCAGATAATAATTTGGGAGTTTGTCGGGAGTCAGCCACTTTAAATGCAACTTTATGTTGTAATAAAAAGCGAGCAATGGAAAAACCGGTAACCCCTAAGCCTAAAACTAGTTTCATGCTATTGTTTTATTTTCAGTATAAAATAAGATTATTTTACACACTTAATCTTAGAGGATAAATCATGAATACATTTACAACGACAACTATCAGCAACATACAAGTTAAAAATAAAGTTTTATCAGACACAATGAGGCTTCTTTCTTATACGCTTGTCTTTGGTGGGCTAGCCTCTTGGTTTTCAGTAGCTTCAGGTGCTGGATTTGGCTCAGCCATAGTTAGCTCCATTGCTGCAATTGCTGTAATCTGGTTTGTACTACCTAAAACTCAAAATAGCAGTAAAGGTATTTTAACCGCCTTTGCTGTGGCAGGGTTATTAGGTTATTCGATTGGACCAATGCTCACGCATTACTTAGCAATGCCAAATGGTGCAGATTTAGTTATTCAAGCCTTAACTGGTACAGGCGTTGCTTTTTTCGCCATTAGTTTTTATGCTCAAAACACAAAGAAAGACTTTAGCTTCTTAAATGGCATGATCTTTTTTGCTATGATTGGTATTATCATTTTGTCTGTATTAAACTTCTTCTTTCTTGAATCATCTGCTTTCAGTCTTCTTATTTCATTTGCAGTTGTTATGATTATGGGTGCTTTTATGTTGAGTCAAATGTCTGCTATTATTAATGGTGGTGAAACCAATTACATCTCTGCAACTGTTGGTCTTTACTTAGCACTTCACAACATGTTTACGAGCTTGTTACATCTTTTAGGTGCTTTTTCTAACGATGATTAAAACTTAATTATGATTGACAAAGAGGGATACCGTGCCAATGTTGGTATTGTTATCACCAATGACAAAGACCAGGTTTTATTAGCCAAACGCTATAAGCAAGATTCTTGGCAGCTACCACAAGGTGGTATCGATCAAGGTGAGACCGATGTTGAAGCTCTTTTTCGTGAACTAAACGAAGAAGTGGGTTTAGAATCTCATCATGTAAGTCTGATTGCTAAAACACCGAAGTGGCTGCGTTATGACTTACCTGACTGCCACATTAAACGCTCTCAAAAACCTATCTGTGTCGGTCAAAAGCAAGTGTGGTTTTTGCTACGCCTAACCTCAAGTGAAGATAATATCAAACTAGATACGCATTCAAATATTGAATTTGATGAATGGACCTGGGTTGATTATTGGCATCCTATTGAAAAAGTAATTGACTTCAAAAAACCAATTTACGAAGATATGCTAAAGGCACTAGCGCCGGTACTTTTTGATAACCAACACACTATTCCCACGCATTATTCACGTCCACTGAAGTGTTCTGCCATCATTTTAGATAAAACCAATTAAAATCCCTGCTCTAATACCTTTATACATCAATATCCAATTGGTATAATTCACCTCTTATTAATCATTTTGAAAAAGGATTTAGTAGCGTGAATATTGGAATATTAGGGTTAGGTACCGTCGGTGGCGGTGTTGTAAATGTTTTAAGCAAGAATGAAAGTGAGATTTTTGCTCGTACTGGTGAAAAAATCAATGTTACTCACGGCGCAGTTAAAAGTATTTCTGAACCTAGAATTTGCGCAGATGGTGATATTAATATTACTGAAGACGCCTTTGAAGTTGTTAATAATCCAGAAATAGATGTTATTTTAGAGCTAATCGGCGGCACAACTATTGCTAAAGAATTAGTTATACAAGCTATCAACAACAACAAGCATGTTATTACAGCTAATAAAGCTTTAATTGCTACTCATGGTAACGAGTTGCTAACACTAGCCAAGCAAAAAAACGTACATTTACTGTTTGAAGCGGCCGTTGCTGGTGGTATTCCAATTCTAAAATCTTTAGAACAAGGCTTAAGTGCCAACAAAATTGAACTAGTCGCTGGTATTATTAATGGCACAGGAAACTTTATCCTGACCGAAATGCGCGACAAAGGCAGAGATTTTGCTGATGTTTTAAAAGAAGCTCAAGATTTAGGCTACGCAGAAGCAGATCCAACTTTTGATGTAGAAGGTATTGATGCTGCTCACAAACTTGCCATCCTTGCCTCTATTGCATTTGGCTGTAAATTGCAGGTGGATAAAGTCTCTACTGAGGGTATTAGCCAAATTAGTGGTGAAGATGTTATGTTCGCAACCGAGCTTAACTACTCAATCAAACACCTAGGTATTGCTAAAAAAGTTGATGGAGAGTTGCAAATGCGCGTCCATCCAACGCTAATACCAAAAACACAGCTTCTAGCTAATGTTGACGGTGTAATGAATGCTGTATTGGTTAGAGGTAATGCCGTTGGACCAACACTTTACTATGGTGCAGGTGCAGGCGACGAAGCAACGGCAAGTGCTGTTATTGCAGACTTAGTTGACATCATTAAAAATACTGTTAGTTATGATGTGTTAGGTTGGAAATCACTTGTTGAAATTCCTAACTGTGATGCTAATAATATTGAAAGTGTCTTTTATCTGCGTTTATTGGCAACTGATAAGCCCGGTACGCTAGCGGACATTACTACCACACTTGCTAAGCATAATATTAGTGTTGAGTCGGTTATACAAAAGCAAATTGACGCACAAAATAATGCACACATTGCGATTATTACAAATAATGTTAAAACTGCTAATTTAAAAGCAGCAATAACAGAAATCCAGAGCCATGAATTCATCCAAGAGGATGTTAAAATTATTCATGTAGAAAACCTTGATTAAGGAGATAAGATAATGAGATACACAGGTCTAATTGAAAATTACCGCGACAGGCTTCCTGTCAGTGAAACCACTAAACTTATCAGTCTTGGTGAAGGCAACACACCTTTAATCCGCTTAGAAAACATTCCAGCTATACTTGGCAAAGATGTTGATATATATATCAAATATGAAGGCTTAAACCCAACTGGATCTTTTAAAGATCGCGGCATGACTATGGCAGTTACCAAAGCAGTTGAAGCTGGCTCCAAGGCTATTATTTGTGCCTCAACAGGTAACACCTCTGCTGCTGCTGCGGCCTATGCTGCTCGTGCTGGTATTAAAGCATTTGTACTTATTCCTGAAGGAAAAATTGCCCTAGGAAAACTAGCTCAAGCAATGATCCATGGTGCTGTTATTATTCAAATCAAAGGTAACTTTGATGATGGTATGCGCTTAGTTAAGGAAGTTGCTGATCATGCGCCTGTAGCTATTGTAAATTCAATTAATCCTTATCGCCTACAAGGTCAAAAAACAGCTGCATTTGAAATTATTGAAGAGCTAGGCGATGCACCAGATTTTCATTGTCTACCTGTGGGTAATGCCGGCAACATCTCAGCACATTGGATGGGTTATACAGAATATCATAAAGACGGTAAAGCAACTAGTACGCCAAAAATGGTTGGCTATCAAGCCGCAGGTGCAGCACCTTTTGTTAAAGGCGAGATGATTGACAACCCGGAAACTATCGCAACTGCCATTCGCATTGGACATCCACAAAGCTGGGACTTGGCTCACAAAGTGCAAAGTGAGTCTAAAGGTTGGTTTGATTCGTTAACAGATGCTGAAATTTTAAGCGCTCAGAAATTACTCACTGAACAGGAAGGTATTTTTTGTGAGCCTGCCTCAGCTGCCTCATTAGCAGGTGCGATGCGCGACATTCAAACTGGTAAGATTCCTGAAGGCTCTAAAATTGTTTGTACGCTAACAGGTCATGGCTTAAAAGACCCAGATACAGCTATCTCACAATGTAATAATGCGATGATTAACATTAATCCAGTCATGAGCGAAGTTCGCGATGCAATTTTAAATAATATGTAAATCTGCAGATTTTATGTAGGTTTTAAGAAGGAGGAATAATGCAATATCAAACTATCGATCAAACTATTGGCAATACTCCTTTGGTTAAAATGCAGCGCCTCAACCCTAACCCATCCAATACAATTTTATTAAAGCTTGAGGGTAATAATCCAGCAGGATCAGTTAAGGATCGTGCTGCTTTTCACATGATTACTCAAGCGCAATCTCGTGGTGAGATTAAACCGGGTGATACCCTCATTGAGGCAACTAGTGGCAACACGGGCATTGCACTAGCGATGGTTGCTGCAATTAGGGGTTATAAAATGATTCTAATCATGCCTGAGAATCTTTCGCAAGAGCGTCGAGATGCCATGACGGCTTACGGCGCAGAGCTGCTGATTGTTACTCAAGAGGCAGGTATGGAAGGTGCGCGTGACTTAGCGGACAAATTAGAACAAGATGGCAAAGGGTTGCAACTTAATCAGTTTGCTAATGATGACAATCCTGGCGCTCACATCAGTTCAACTGCCAATGAAATCTGGAAAGATACCCAAGGCGAGGTAACTCATTTTGTTTCTGCTATGGGCACAACTGGAACCATCATGGGAGTTTCCACCGTTCTTAAAAAGAAAAACAAAGACATTCAAATTATCGGTGTTCAACCTGAAGATGGCTCAAGAATTGCTGGTATTCGTCGCTGGCCTAAAGCCTATTTGCCTAAATTTTTTGACGCCTCTAGGGTTGACACTATTATGGATGTTTCTCAATCTGATGCTGAGCAAACTGCACGCAACCTAGCAACCCAAGAAGGTATCTTTGCCGGTATGTCTAGTGGTGGCGCAGTAGCAGTCGCACTTGAGCTCTCTAAAAAGGTTAATAATGCCACTATTGTTGTCATTGTGTGTGATCGTGGCGATAGATACCTATCAACCGGAATTTTCAACGCTTTATAATTTATGCGCAGATATCTCTCGCATCAATTTCCAAACGAGTTAAAAACCTATATTTCATTAATACTGGCTAGCGTATTAACTGTTATTGCCATTGATTTTTTTTTATTATCAAGTGATTATGCTCAGCACACGTTCAAACACTTAATAGCAAAAAACCCTTCATTAAGTTTAATAATCACCCCGCTCACCTTTGTTTTAATTGTTTACACAGCTAAATATTTCTGCCACTATATTCAAGGCAGTGGCATTCCACAGCTCATAGCAGCCAATGATTCACGCAACAAAACCATTCGCGAAAAACTACTTTCGTTTAGGGTAGCTGCAGGCAAAATTGTCTTTATTTTTGTCGGTATGTTGGGTGGCGCACCCATTGGCATTGAAGGGCCAAGTATTCATATTGGTGGCTCCATTTTTTATGGCTTTAATCGATTTTTAAAATTAAAACGTAAGCTCCTTATTCATTCATTAATTGCCATTGGTGGTAGTGCTGGATTAATTGTCGCCTTTAATGCGCCACTTGCAGGGTTTTTATTTGCTTATGAAGAAGTTGGCAGAAAACTCAAAAAACAGGCTTTAGTACTCATTGCAATTGTTAGCGCCTTGACCTATGTATTAACGTTGGTCTATCGAGGCAATACCCCTTATTTGGGTGATTTCTCAACCCATTCCCTAAATCTTGAGCTTATTTGGCAACTCATACCATTAGCCATCTTAGCGGGTATTGTTGGTGGATTATTCTCTAAGGCAGTTATTTATTTAATAACTAAATTTATCAGCCATAATAAAGCGCGCGTGATTACTATTGCCTTATTTTTAGGACTGGTTGTTGGTCTTTTTAATTATCTGTCAGCTGGAAAAATTGCCGGCTCTGGACGTGATGAAGTTATTCTAATGCTAGCAGGCAACCAACTGGGGCTTGAGTTTGTATTAATGAAATACTTTGCCACACTCACTTCACTAATCTCAACCATTCCAGGTGGCTTGTTCATGCCCAGTATTTCTATTGGTGCAGGCATTGGCACTGAGATCGCGCCCTACTACTCAAATATTGATGCTCAAGTGATTTTAATGATGTCAATGATTGCTTATTTAAGTGCTGTAATCAGGGCGCCACTGACCGCAACATTTGTAATTTTAGAAATGAGTACTGCCATTCACTTGCTCATTCCAGGATTGCTGGTAGCTTTTATTGCTAACTGGATTAGTAAGCAGATATTCACCCAACCTATTTATGAGGCCTTGGCAGAAAACTATCTAAAAATAACTAAAAATTAAAAAGGTTTAACAACTACCAAAATTACAATTGCAATCAAAATTAAGACAGGAAGTTCATTAAACCAACGATAAAAAACATCAGAACGTGTATTTTTATCTTGCTTAAATATTTGCAGCAAGTGGCCACAATAGAAATGATAAACAACCAAAGGCACCACTAAAGCTAGTTTGGCATGTAGCCAATATTGGGTTTTATAGATCTCCCAAGCATCAACCACCATCCATGTGCCAAGTGTAATAGCCAAAATCATACTTGGCATCATAATTCCGCGATAAAGTTTGCGCTCCATAACTTTAAAGCGTTCAATGCTAATCTTGTCTTTACTCATCGCATGATATACAAATAATCGAGGCAAGTAAAACAAGGCTGCAAACCAAGTAATAATACTAATAATATGAAAAGCTTTAATCCACAACATGTTTTATCCTTTTTATATAAACACCTTTTTTATGAAGGCAAACAACTAACATTAACTATCAACCATTATAGTAAAATAAAATTTACTTTTTGTTAACTTTACTTCAATTGAAGCAATACCGAGAAATACCCTATAACTACACATCATTCTCTGACAAGGAAGTTGTATATCGATTTTTAGGTAAAGATGCTTGGATACTATTAGAATTTCTTCGCACTAATCGCAACACAGGTCGAAGTGCTAGAATGTTGTTTGAAGTACTGGGCGATATGTGGGTGGTTGATAGAAACCCATATCTTCAAGAAGATCTTATTAAAAATCAGCGTCGCTGGAAATCTTTAATTGAGGCACTTAATTCACGCCTAGACCTTATCAGAAAACGCGCAAATGACAACGTAAAAGTTTTAGAATTGCTTTATAGTGCTGATTTAGCCGTTGCCAAATTTGAGCTATGTCTAAGTGACTTTAAGCAACACAAAAAACGTATTAAACAAACGTTACTTAAGGTAACTCATAATAACAATATTCGCTTTGATGCCTTATCTCGTTCTTCTCATGCCACTGACGCTACGGATTGGCGCGTGGAGTATCCACAAGTTGTTATTACGCCAGATACTGAGCTAGAAATTGCTAGTATTGTCAAAGCGTGTATTGAGCTAGGGCTAACAATTATTCCACGTGGTGGTGGAACGGGCTATACAGGCGGCGCAATTCCTCTGCATGCAAAAACCGCTGTTATTAACACCGAAAAGCTGAGTTTTATTGGTGACATTAAGAATGCCAACAATTTACAAAGCGTCAATGTAGGTGCTGGTGTTATTACTAAACGCGTCAGTGAGTTAGCCACGAAAAATAATCTTGTTTTTGCAGTAGATCCTACATCACAAGATGCCTGCACGATTGGTGGCAATGTGGCAATGAATGCTGGCGGCAAGAAAGCCCTTAGATGGGGTACAACCATTGACAATCTAGTCTCTTGGAAAATGGTAATGCCTGATGGAACTTGGTTGCGAGTAGAGCGTCTTGATCACAATAAAGATAAAATTCAACTTCTTAAATCTGTCAGTTTTAAAATTAATACACTGGAAGACGACTCCAAGACCGTTATTAGCTCTAGAGTTCTGAGCATTGATACCAAAAAACTACGTAAAAGTGGCCTTGGTAAAGATGTTACTAACAAATTTTTAGATGGTCTTCCTGGTATTCAAAAAGAAGGCTGTGATGGCTTTATCACCTCAGCAGAATTTGTTCTACATCAGCCTTTAGAACATATTAACACCCTATGTTTAGAATTTTTTGGTCATGATTTAAAAGCTGCTGTATCTAGTATTGTTGAGATTAAAAATCTCATTGATAGTACGACACAAGTTGATCTTGTGGGCATGGAGCATCTTGATGCGCGCTATGTTAAAGCTGTCAAATACACCACTAAAGCTAGTAAATCTGGTCTACCAAGAATGGTTTTATTGATTGATATTTCTAGCCAAGAACAATCATCACTTGATAAAATTGGTGAAGAAATCAAGGATATTACCACTCGACAAGATGGTGAGTGTTTTATTGCAAAAGCCATTAGCACGCGACAAACCTTCTGGAAAGATCGCGCCAATACTGCTGCCATTGCAGCTCATACCAATGCTTTTAAAATTAACGAAGATGTGGTTATACCACTAGATAAACTGGCTGATTATAGTGATGGCATTGAGCATATTAACATTCGTCTATCCATTGAAAACAAACTAGATACTCTTATTGAAGTTCGTGAATATCTAGACAATATTAAGCCAGAGACTGATCTGATCAAAGAAAAAACTGTGGCAGCTGTAGAGTTGTTAAACCGTGTTAGCGAGCAGTGGCAAGACATACTTGCTCAGCTTGGAGATTCAAGCGTGTTTAGACAAGTTCAAATGGCTGAACGTGTTATTTCATATATGGATGAATTCGCTCACCCATTAAATGATTTTCTTACGGGCGATGTCTTTACTGAAATACGCAGTGATATTCAAGCTATCCATGCCTCAAATCGCAATGTGCGTCTTTTTGTAGCAACTCATATGCATGCAGGTGATGGTAATGTGCACACCAACATTCCTGTGCATTCTCACAACATACAGATGCTCAAAAAAGCAGAGTCTGTGGTTGATGAAATTATGATTTTAGCCACCCACCTTGGTGGTGTCATCTCTGGTGAGCACGGCATTGGTTTGACTAAATATCAGTATTTATCTGATGAGTTTAAACAAGAATTTGAACAGTACAAAAAACAAATTGATCCAAACAACCATTTCAATAAAGGCAAACTAATGCCGGGTAGTGGGCTCAATGGTGCCTTCACCCCTTCTCTACATTTGGTTGAGCAAGAGGCGTTAATTCTTGAAAGTAGTGAAATTGGTGAGATTAATGACATGGTTAAATCTTGCCTACGCTGTGGAAAATGTAAAGATGTTTGTACCACACATGTGCCAGAAGCCAATCTTTTATACTCCCCGCGTGACAAAATTATTGGCACCAACCTTATTTCAGAAGCATTCTTATATGAGGAACAAACTCGCCGAGGTATTTCACTTAATCATTTTGTAGAGTTAAACGATATTGCCGATCATTGCACCATTTGCCATAAATGTGCCAAACCTTGCCCAGTTGACATTGATTTTGGTGATGTTTCTATTAAGATGAAATCTATCTTAATTAAACAAGGTCATCGCCAAACAAATTTAGCGTCAAAAATTTCAATAGCTTATCTTAATATGACCCAGCCTTGGAAGATTAGACTGGTGAAGAAGCTATTAATTGATTATAGCTACAAGGCTCAAAACATAGCTTCACGTCTTGCCAAGCCATTCTTAAATAAAAATCCTGATAAAACTGTTGGTAGACCAAGTATGGCAATTGAACTCACCACTTTATTGGATAAGCCGTTACCAACTGATACTGGCCTTAAGCCAATGCGTGAGCTGCTCAATATTAATGACACCACAAGTATTCCTATTTTGTCGCATCCAACCAAGTCTAACTCAGACTCACCTAGTGTGTTTTATTTCCCAGGCTGTGGCTCTGAGCGTCTTTATTCTCAAATTGGCCTAGCAACGGTTGCCCTTCTTTACCATCAAGGCGTTAAAGTGGTTCTACCACCTAGTTATTTGTGTTGTGGCTATCCGCAAAAAGCTGCTGGCTTAGATGATAAAAGTAATGCTATTTCAACGGACAATCGCGTTTTATTCCACCGCATGGCAAATACCTTAAATTACTTAGATATTAAGCATGTACTCACTTCATGTGGTACATGCATTGATCAGCTTATGACTTATGAACTCGGTGATATTTTTAAAGACTCTAGTTTAACGGATATTCACGAATATCTATTAGAGCAAGATGTCACACTTGATGCTACAGGCGAACAATACCTTTACCATGCGCCTTGTCATGATCCGATTAAATCAGAAAATTCTAGCAATCTCATCTCTAAAATTGTCAATAGTGAGGTCATTAGTAATGACCGCTGTTGTGGTGAGGCAGGAACATTTGCAGTTGCTCGCCCTGATATTGCCAAGCAAGCCAAATATAGAAAAGAGTTAGAAATTAAAAAGGACATTGCGACTATTGAAAAAAGCGACAAGCCTATTAAAATGCTCACCACATGTCCAGCGTGTCGCCAAGGTTTATCGCGCTACCAAGGCTCAACCAATATCCAACCTGTTTATCCTATTGAACTTATCGCTGAACAAAAGCTAGGTGAAAACTGGCAGAAAGAGTTTATACAATCAGTGAATATCGAAAAAGTATTACTTTAAAAAAACCTTAAGCTTGGACGTACACCCAAGCTTGTTGGCCTGATTTAAATCTCCCCATCACTCGCTTGTAATCACTTACCTCATACAAATCTGATTGTGTCAATTCATCAGCTGTAATTGCAAAAACCACACCCGATACAACATCATTTTTATCCTTAGAAACCACTGCAATAGGGTGATGGGTTTCACCACTTAATGTCACCACATCGTCATCGCCAATCTCAACCATCTCTAATTTATAGCCCAATAATTGATCTTTATGGCCTTCCAACTCACGCCCAAAGGTTTCTAGCTGCACTTGTGTATTTTGCAAAGTACCGTAAGAGAAAAGATGTTCAGTTGTATTCATTTTCATTGTTACTGGCCTTTTTAAAAATTTCGGAAATAATGGAAACGGGCTGTTTTAACTACTTTTTTACACCCACTGTCAAAATAACGAGTTTCTGCATATTAATAAGTCTTTCATAGGCATTTTTAATGTCTTTTGTACTAATATTCTTGATTTTATCGGTAAAACTACTCAAATAATCCAGTGGTAGCTCATAAAAACCAATAATAGAGAGGTAAGTGAGGATATTTGCATTGCTGGCCGTCTCTAAAGCGAAGCCACCAATGATATTATCCTTGCCATCTTGTAGATTTTGAGGGTCAATCTCATTATTTCTGAAATTTTTGAGTGTTTCTAATACGACTTTTCTGGCTTGATCTGCTTGCGAATTTTTGGTTTGTAGATTGATTAAGAAAAAACCATTAGATTGCATTTTTGTAAAGTAGCTAGAAGTCGAATAAGCCAAACCTCTTTGCTCACGAATTTCTTGACTTAAAAGCGAATTAAGACCACTACCACCCAAAATATGATTACCCAAATATAATGGATAATAATCAGCATGTGTGCGGTTAATGCCAACTTGCCCGATCAACAAGTGAGTTTGCGTTGATGGAAATTCAATATGCTCTTGTATTGTTTTTGTTAAGGGCAAAACTAGCTCGTTGCGCGGTGCTTTTTTTCCACTATTTAGCCCGTGTGAAATTTGACGAGCTATTTGCATGGCTTTCGTTTTAGAGATATCGCCTACCAAGGCAATGGTCAAATTTTTAGCGACATAATAGCGCTGATAATGCTGGATTAAATCAGCAAGATTGATTTTTTCAAGAGATTCTTTAGTGCCAATTTTTTTATGTGCATAAGGGTGCTGGCCAAATACTAATTCATTAAATCTTGTATTAGCAATACTACCTGGACTTTGTTTGGCAGCTTCAATAGCGCGAAGAGTTTGCTTTTTCTCACGACTTAAATAGTGTTGCTGATAGTCAACTTTAGTAACTACTTCCGTGAACAAATTTAATGAAGATTGCAAGATATCGCGACGCGTTAAACTACGCATAGAAATAATCGACATATCTTTAAGCGAAGCCGACGAAAACTCAGTACCCAGTGATTCAAATTGCTTGATAATTTGCTCTTCTGTATGATACTTACTTGCAGTACCAATTAGGCTACTGGTGAGTGATGCTAATCCGTGCTTATCGCCATCTCTAGAACTTGCAGCGTCAAAGTTAAGCGCCACATCCAACATTGGCAAGCCTTTGGTTTGGGTAAATAATACTTTAGCACCTTCAGGCGTTGTCCATTGGTCAATATTTACCTTGGCATTAGCTTGAGTGATTAACAATAAAAATAAGATTAATAGCTTCACTTGATTGCCTTGGTTATAAGTTCAACAGAATTTACTTGTGAGAAATCAAGATACTGTTTAGCGATATTTGAGATATCTTTAGCCTTAATTTCGTTCATTTTAGCAACATATGTAAACATTTTATCAATACCCAAACCTACAGTTTCTAGCATGCCTAAATAGTAAGCTTGGGTGTGTATAAGATCTTGCTCGAAAACAAAACCCGCTTCAAGCTGGGCCTTGGTTCGTACAAGTTCATCTTGAATGAGTTCTGGCTTCTCAATCAATTCTTTAACTTGGTTTTTAATAGCGTCAATCAACGTTTGATTATCAACCCCATCGGCTGGCACAAAGCTAATAATAAAAAGCGTATCATGTTTATCATAAAGGCGATAACTAACACTTATGGCTGAGGCAATTTGCTGATTGCGAATAAGTTTTTTCGACAATCCATTATCTAAAACATAAGCCAACATTTCTAATTGGTAAGCTTGATTTTCATCAGTTGTGGTTTTCAAGCTTGGCACATGAAAGCCTAGAGTATAAAATGGTAGTTTAGCTTTAAGCTCAAGTTTTTTGGACTGACTAGTTTTGGCTATTGACGCATAGCGTTTAATTTTTTCAATGTTAGAATTTGATGAATACTGCCCAAAATAGCGCTTAGCATGATTGATCACTTCTTGAGGATCAACGTCACCCACAACCACTAATGTAGCGTTATTAGGCGCATAGTAAGTTTCATACCAATGACGTAAATCACTTAGACGATAAGTTTCAATATCTGATTGAAAACCGATAACAGGCGCATGATAAGCACCCTTTTGATCAAATGAGATTAAACGTAAATTCTCATAAACTTTAGCATTAGGGTTGTCTTCTACACGCAGTCTGCGCTCCTCGATAACCACTTGCCTTTCTTTTTCTAACTCAATGCCTGAGAAGGTCAAATTTCGCATGCGGTCGGCTTCCATCTTAATGGCTAACTCTAATTTAGAGTTGTGCATTTTTTGATAGTAAGCCGTATAGTCTTTTGAAGTAAATGCATTGTCATTACCGCCATTACGAGCGATAATTTTTGAAAACTCACCGACTTTATAGTCATGTGTGCCTTTAAACATCATGTGTTCCAACATGTGTGAAATACCCGTATTCGGTTGTTTTTCATCGCTAGCGCCGACCTTATACCAAAGCTGGGAAATAAACACGGGCGCCCGACGGTCTGTTTTAACAATGATTTTTAACCCATTATCCAGGGTTGCCTGGGTTAGCTGTTCATTAGCTTCAATAGTATTCGAAAATGCGCTTGTGGACAAAAAAAAGGCTAGTAAAATTAGATTCTTCATATTCAAACTATTATAGCGAGAAGCTTTGTTTAATTTTTTTAAAAAAGATAAATCTGACAAAATAGAAAAAGGCTCTACATTAAAACAGCGTCTGGCCAAATCAAGGCAAAAACTTGGCTCTGGCTTATCCAGTCTTTTATTGGGCAAGAAAGTCATTGACGAGGATTTATTGGATGAACTAGAAATGCTTTTGATCACTGCAGATATTGGCATTAATACGACGGATAAAGTTTTAGAGTCGGTGCGTCAAAATGCCTCTCGAAAAGTTTTAAAGGATTCTGATAGCCTATATGAATTCTTAAAAGATGCACTAACAAAGCTACTAATAGAAGACAACCAGCTCAATACAGATACCAATGAAACTTTTGTCATTTTGGTGGTAGGTATAAATGGTGCTGGTAAAACTACCACCATTGGCAAACTGGCTAAATCTTTTCAAAATCAAGGCAAATCTGTCATGCTTGCGGCTGGTGACACCTTTCGCGCTGCTGCGGTTGAGCAACTTAAAGTTTGGGGTGAGCGTAATGAAATACCTGTAGTCGCCCAAACAACTGGGTCTGATGCTGCTTCTGTTATTTATGATGCTTATGAATCTGCCAAGGCTAAAAATATTGATATTCTTATTGCTGATACCGCAGGACGATTGCATACTCAAGGTAATCTAATGCAAGAGCTTGAAAAAATAAAGCGCGTACTAAAAAAACACAATGAAAATGCCCCGCATGAAACCATGCTGGTTATTGATGGAGGCTCGGGGCAAAATGCCATTAATCAGGCCAAAGAATTTAACAAGACAGTTGGACTAAGCGGCATTAGTATCACCAAGCTTGATGGCACTGCTAAAGGTGGTGTGGTATTTGCTATTTCTGATGAGCTTAAATTGCCCGTACGCTATATTGGTGTTGGTGAAGGAATTAATGATTTAAAGCCTTTTAATGCTAAAGAGTTTGTCGACGCATTGTTTGAGTAGTACTCATATCTAAGGTTAATTTTCATTTGAAATTGTTAGCTTCAAATGGTATGATTATGATTATTCACCATAGCTCCAATCAACCCATACATATTTTTTCAAGGTCACTTAATGTTTAAAAAACTAATATTAATCTTAGGTTTACTCGTATCATTTCAAGCAATGTCAGATGGCGATTTATTTGACGAGCATTTTAATGATTATTCTGAAAATTTAAGTGATGCTCAAGCTGCCAACAAAAAAGGTGTGTTTGTTTTTTTCTTTATGGATGACTGTCCTTTTTGCCAAAAAATGGAGCGCCAAGTATTAAATCAGCCTGACGTTATTAAATATTTCAAAACATATTTTTTAAATTACAAAATCAATACCAATTCAAATCTTGAATTAATTGATTTTGACGGCAATAAAACAGTTGAAAGAGTTTTTGCAAAAAAACACAATCGAATTGGTGCAACGCCTGTACTCGCTTTTTTTGACCTCAAGGGTAACCGAGTAGTTACTCGCACCGGCTTTGCCAACCAAGAAGACTTTCTACTACTCGCCAAATTTATGGTTGAAGACGCCTACTTAGAGGAAAAATTTATTCGCTATAAGCGTAAAAACCGATGAAATTTTTAAGCTTCTTATTATTACTAGTATCTAGTTTTGTTCACTCAGAGCAGCTGCCTAACCCTTTAACGCTGGGTGACGCCCTAAAGCTTTCTAATGAGCACAACTTCGCTGAAAAACAGCAGCTTTTAAATATTGATTCTGAGCAACATCGACTGAGTGATTGGGAAAACCAATACGATGTAACGTCAAATATTGATTTACAGCTTGCAAAGCGAAGCGACTATAACTCTGCTATTAATAATTCTCACGCCTTTATTTTTCTTAAAAAAACACTTTACAATCAAGCCATTGAAATTGGAAAAAATACGCAGCTAAATACACTTAATAATGCAACTTTGTCTTTTCAGCAATTACAGCAAGATAAAACCATTGGGATAATGCGCGCCTATTTTGACATCGTTTTAGCAGACTTATCTCACGAAACCGCACTAGAGGAGCTAGCAATGTCTGCTGTTTATGAAGGTCGAGTTAAAGATGATTACGACATTCAAAGTGCATCAGAAGTAACCTTATTAGAAAAACAAACCAACACTCAAATTAGTCAAATTCAACGTATTAAGGCAGAATCTAAGCAAATTCAAACTCGAGCTAAGTTGGCTCAACTGCTTAATATTAGCTATGAAGATCGTCCTGATGATGTTGTTATGCCTAATTACAAATCTTTATTTAAAAAAGAGCTGTCCGAGTTTTCTTATTATCAAAAAAAACTTACAAACAACTTAAAGCTTAAACAATTGAAACAATCTTTATCAGCCATCGGTCGTCAAATTTCTCAGCAAAAAAGTAATTTAGGTATTGTACTTAACTCAAGTGCTCGAATTGGAGAACAAGGCTATGATCGCGAGAAAAATGGTCAATGGCGTGCTGGAATTCAGCTATCTATGCCTTTTGGTACTGATGCCAAACAAGATAGTGAGATATCTCAGCTCATGATTCAATCTAAGAAAAAACAACTTGAGATTGAAAAGATTCAGCAAGATTTATTAGGGGAAGCATTGGATCATCACCTTAATCTTAGTGCATTAAGGCAAATTCATAAAGCGCTAATCGTTGAGTTAGACTATCGAAATTTATATTTGGAAAAAGCGCGTGCCAATTATGAAATGGAGATCAAAAGTGACATCGGTAAGGCTATGGTCAACTACACGGATACTGAAAGAAAACTAGCTGAGAATGAATTTAACTATATTATCACCCTTAAGAAATTACACCATCTCATTGGAGAAGATTATGAAATTTAACCACTGGTTAGCATTAGGCTTATTTCTACCTGGCATAACGTTAGCGCTAGATATTTATCCTCAAGTTTCTGGCTCTATTATTGAAATGACAACACCTGGAAAACAAGTTAATGCTGGAGATATATTGGTGAAGATTGATGATAGACAGGCCCAGCTAAAGTTACAACACCTAGAAATAACTGGCAGTATCAAACAACAAGCTTTTGATGATGCCTTATTAATTCTTAATCAAACTCAAGAGTTATATGATCGAATGGTGGCTTCTCATCGCGATTTAGATATTGCTAAAATTGAACATAATGCAAAAAAGCGCGAGCTTGATGTGCATAACGTATTAATTAAAATTCAAACAATTGAACTGGAAAAATACCAGATTAAATCTCCTATATCTGGCACAGTCAAAGAAACACCTCAATTGAGAAATGTGACTAATATAGCCATACCAAAGGTACTAGTTGTTATTGAATAATCATTGAACACCTGTTATAAGGGTTGATAACTCAATAATTTGCTGTTTATTTGGATGTAACTCTCGACAAGCAATCGCAATCCCCCTTGACTCTTTCTGACACGCGCTTCTTACCACTAGATCTGGATATTGAGCATGCACCATTTGCTGAAGCGCCATTTCTGGCAAAAAGCTCACACCCGTTTGTACAACTGAATTTATTGGATTTGCCAATCATCATCAGCAGTTTT
>CALBNC010000007.1 GCA_937896195.1 uncultured Gammaproteobacteria bacterium | reverse complement strand
CTGCTAACAAAATTAGAACTTAATAATATAGTCATAAACAAACTATTTTAAAGATCTAAAACCAAAAGCATTTTTAGCTTTTGTTTTTAAATTTTAAACAAATAACAATCATTCTCTAGGAGAGATAAAACATGAATAACTTTGCAAAAAGATACGCCGCATTCGCAATTGCCAATCGTAAGCTAATATTGGCCTTAATGGCATTTTTTACTTTGTTCATGGGCTATTTTATTCAAGATTTGGATATTCGTAATGACCCAGATACGCTATTGCCTGAAACCAATCGCTACGTAGCTACCAATGCTTATGGTGAGCAGAAGTTTGGCTTTGGTAATATTATGGTGGTGGGATTTGTTTTAAAAGATTGTGTTGGTGGTAATGATCCGTATTCTGATGCTGATGAGATTATTAATTTTGACCCTGAAACAGGCTTAAGAATTAACGAATCAGCCCCTGTGAAGATGACACAGACCATTTGTGAAGCAGCTGGCGGCGCATGGGAAGATAGTGCAGATGTATATCAGCCATGGTTTGTTAACATGGTGCAAAAAGCCCATAACGATATGGTGGCACTTAAGCACTCACGTGGCAACAACTTTATGGATATTGCTGCGCAAAAGATTAAGTACATGGGTACTAGTGAAGATGGCGGGCTGAAGTTTGAAAGACTAATCCCAGTTGCAGGTATAAACATCACAGATAAGCAAGTGGCTGATACGCAGCTGGCGCATCTTAAAAAAGGTATTGAAACCAACCCAGTATTAGCACCAATGCTAATGCTAAAACAAGCTAAAGACGGCACGCGTTGTGAGTTTGCACAAGAGGGTTGGTATGATGATGAAACTTGTAAAGCTAAGGGCTTCTTTATTGTAGGTGACTACGCAGACACAGTAAAATCTGATTACCTGCCATGGGTAACCTCAACTATTAATTTGGTTGACGCAATTAAAGCTGAGCATGGCGACAGAGTAGAGGTGCGCATTGCGGGTGAACCGTATTTCTTAGCATTTATGCTTTATGACTTAGTGCAAAAATGGTGGTTGTTTGCGATTTCATTCTTGATTGTTGTGGCGATGCTTTGGTACTTGAATAAAGGCTGGAGAGGTTCGGTATTCCCACTGATTGGTGTCGTTGCTACGATTATTATCACTTTGGGCTTAATGGGCTTTACCGCTTATAAGCTAACCACAATGATGGTACTTACGCCAATGTTACTGTTAGCGATTGGTACGGGACACGCCGTGCAAGTAGTCAGGCGTTATCAGAGTGAATTGCATACTAATGGTATATTACCAATGAGTGCTGCAGAGCGCGCGATTGCTACTACGATTGTGCCAGCAACCTTGGCGATTGTAACTGACATGGTGGGTTTCTTTACCTTGTCATTTGTAGATATTTCATTCTACAAAGCTTATGCCTATTTTGGTATGTTCGGGATGATGACAATTCTAATTACCACCACCACCATTGCGCCGATCTTAATGGCAATGTTCCCAGGTAAAAATACACAAGTTGATGCGTCAATGGTTGAGGCCTCTAAGTTTGAAAAAGGCATGGCTAAAACCTTAACCAGCGTCATTATGGGCAAGATGAAAATTATCCCAATTGGTATGGTTGTGGCGCTAGTAGCGTGGAGTGCGGTGCAAACTAAAGTATTTGAGCCGACAGTTGATAGCCCGATGCCAGGGGTTGAAGTGGGTATTAACTATTCACGTGCTGCGTTTAAATATGATTCAGATGCGAATATTGACTTGCGCCGTTTGGGCGAAGTAATGCCAGGTGTAATATCAGTAAATATTCCAATTAAAGGCAAGGTGGCAAATTTTCCAATGCTGCCAGCGTGTTCGTATGATGGTTCGCAAGCGCCAGGAACTCCGTGTTGGGATGAAGATGAAGATGCGCCACAAGGTGCGTTTAACAATGCTGAGGTAATGGCAGCGATTGAGAAAACTGAAGATTGGATGAGAGCCCATCCAAATATTGGCTTCACTGGTTCGTACATTCAGTTTTTGAAAATTGTAAACATGCTAATGATGACACCAGAAGGTGAAGAGCCAAATCTTAAATACTTCCATGTGCCAAATACTGCATTCATTGAAAAGAATATGGATGTGTATGGTGATAAAGAAGATCCGACTTGGGTGCCAGACGCAAATGAAATTGTGACAGGTTTTAATGGCTTGTTAGAGGCCAACACCAATGCAGGTGATTTGGATTCGTTTGT
>CALBNC010000006.1 GCA_937896195.1 uncultured Gammaproteobacteria bacterium | reverse complement strand
TTTAGATTTGGCGTAGTTCTAAGTAAGAAAGCAGGCGCATTAAAAGAAATGCTTCCTATGTATAAGTTTGGACTTGGAGGCCCTATTGGATCAGGAGAGCAGTGCTTTCCTTGGATCTATATTAAGGATTTAGTTCGTGCATTTTCTTATGGAATTAATAAAGATTTAACTGGAATTTATAATTTAACCTCTCCAAATTTAATTACTCAGAAGACATTTGGAAAGACATTTGCTAAAACATTAAGACGTCCATTTTATCTAACGACTTTTGAATGGCAATTAAAGCTTATATTTGGTGAGGGATCCCAGGTTCTAACTAAAAGTTTAGCGATCAAGCCTACTAAGCTTTCTGAGCAAGGTTTTATTTTTAAATACCCAAAAATTGAAAATACCTTAAAAGATATTTTTAATAATTAGATAAGTGTTAATAGTTGTACAAAAATAAATAAATTGTATAACAATTATTAAATATTTTAGGTATATTGGGAATCTAAATAAAATAAAACAAGGATAGTTATGAATAAGAATATTGGTACTACTGATAAATTTTTAAGACTTATTGTCGGAATCGCACTTGTTATTGCAACTGCTTCAGGCAATCTTCCAGTATGGGGTTGGGTTGGTGTTGTTTTAATAGTGACGGCATTAGTTAATTTTTGCCTACTTTATAAGATTTTTGGCATTAGCACCCGCGGCGATAAATAAAGTTAAGTCTAAAAAATAATATAAAAAAAGCCGTTAAAAAACGGCTTTTTTTATTGATTTGGTGGGATGGCGGGAACTGATTTGTTGTTATAACTAGTTGATAAATAAGTAATTTATTTATATTGAATAGCGACAGTACTACTTATGGTACTACTATAAGTAGTAATCATCAATATGTATAGCCCATCACTAAAGTGTCTAGCTTACAATATTTAAGTAATAATCTTCCCATTCTATCAATATCTTGCTGGTCATCTATATTACCAAGTATTGTATAGCTTTCCACTATTACGAACTAAGTCTAAATTGTTATACGCCTCCGGGGCCGGAATCGAATTACATGTTATAACTATTGCTATTAAAGTTTTTTAAAAACCCTTTTTTTTTTGAGTGTATATATGCTAGTTGAGTGTAAATATATTTAGTACAATCTGTATAAAATATAATTTATTATAAATCACGGGTCTTTAATAACCAATATATTAGATTTATGTAATGTAAATAGGAGTAAAAAATGGCAATAATACATGGTATCAATGCACAAACATTGATTCAGTGGCTGGCCTCTTTTAGCCTAATCTTTTATCTTATGTTTAGTCCTTCAACCTTTGCAGCCACGGACTTACCAAACCAAGCTCCTATTACTCCAGAGGCGGGCACTTTGACGACGACGAATCATAGTGACAGCTATGATGAAGTGCTTGCTATAAAAATGAACGACGCAGAGTTATCTCAACACGTGAAAAAATCTACCGGGAATGAGAACTACTTGGAGATATGGATAGATGCAGACTTTAGTCACAACCGTAATTCAGCGCAAGCTATTCAAGCCGGTATTATCACCGCACTCTCCAATGTTAATTATCAAGTTGGAGGCAGAGCAATTAAAATTATTGGTGCAGACCATAGGGGAAATCCGATTCGCTCAAAGCGGACCATGAAAAGCTACATGAAGAGTGATAAGGCTATAGCTATTCTTGGGGGTCTTCATTCTGGACCCTACATTAAGAACCGTGAGTTTATAAACTCCAATGAAATCTTGCTCCTTGCTCCTTGGTCTGCCGCCGGTATGATTACTAGATACCCATCGATTATTAACTGGGTATTTAGGGTGTCTGTTGACGACAGCAAGGCTGGTCAATTTTTATCAGAGCAGGCCTTTAATAAAAAGTGTAAGACGGTAGATTTAGTACTAGAAAATACTGGCTGGGGCAGAGGTAACCAGAAAAATATTAAAAAATCACAACTAAGTAAATACACGACACATTTTTTTGATTGGGGTGTTGGTGGCAAAGAGCTAGATGATTTAGTCGAAGGTATTATGTATAACGATGCTGATTGTATGATTTTTGTAGGTAACGCCAATGAGGGTGCTAGTATATTTGGCGAACTGGTTAAATATAACTACCAAAAACCGATAATTAGTCACTGGGGGATTACGAGCGGCAATTTGAGAGAAAAATTAGGTAAATTCAAACTTTCATCTCTTGATGTAGAATTTATACAGACTTGTTTTTCATTTATGGATAAAAGTAATTCAGAGCACAATGTCCTCGATAAAGCGATTAATGTAGTGCCTATGTACAGCGAGGCGAAGGATATTGTATCGCCTGTAGGATTTATTCATAGTTATGATATAGGTTTATTACTCATAGAGGCATTAAGCCAAGTTAACCCTGACAGCGCAATTACAGAGCAGAGAAGGCAACTGAGGCATGCCCTTGAGAATCTCAACTCTCCTATTCCTGGTCTAGTAAAAACGTACCAAAATCCTTTCTCAGTATGGGCGGAAACTAATCCTGATGCGCATGAGGCGCTTGATCAAAACAACCTATGCATGGCAAGGTACGACGATAACAGCAGTATAGTGTTAGTAAGTGAATAAACAAAATAAGAAACTATTTATTTCGGAGGGTGCAGGTAAGGTAGGCACGCTCTTTACCTTATTTAGTATTACTGTATTTTCGGTAGTTTTCATCAGTACTACGCTTTTTATAGTTCCAGAGATTCGTAAAATCACTTCTGAAAATTCAAAAGCTAATATCAGCTTGAAAATTGAACATCGGGTAGCTGAAAAATCTTTGCATTTTGATGCTCTACAACGCTTTACTGCTCATATCTCAGATGACGTAAAAGTTCAAGGCGCTGTTCTTGGGAACTTTTCAATAAACGACCTTACTACTAATCAACAAACCTGGCGTTTCATGTTTGATAACATGATTAATAATATTAATAATATTAATA
>CALBNC010000005.1 GCA_937896195.1 uncultured Gammaproteobacteria bacterium | reverse complement strand
TAATGTTGCTGGTGTTATTGGATCAGCAATTGCTGCCGGTATTATGATCCAGCTATTAGGCTAATTTTTACTACGTCTTTCTCTCTTGTGTGTTGTTATTTCTTACGCTCACTCGGTCACATAGTCTTATCTATGTTCCGTCAATTGCTTAAAGAAATGCCTAACAAAAAAGAGAAATACTTGCAAAACCCTAAAGTATTAAATTTAAAATAAACACATTATGCAAAGAACTTTTTTAAAAGCAAAACTACATCGCGTTACAACAACTGCTTCAGAACTTGATTATGAAGGTTCTTGTGAAATTGACGGTATTTTACTGGATGCTGCAGGTATTAGTGCTTTTGAGCAAATCCAAATTTATAACATTGCTAATGGAAACCGATTTACAACTTATGCTATACGTGGTAAAGAGAATACAGGGGTTATTTCAGTTAACGGTGCAGCTGCTCATAAAGCAGCAAAGGGCGATTTACTGATTATTGCTGCTTATGCTAGTTACGATGAGCATGAGGTTAAAAACTATGCGCCAAGCTTATGCTATGTAGATGAAAATAACACCCTTACAAGGAAAAGCTCAGCTATTAGCTAAATTGGCCATTTTCCAAAACAAGTACTCGCTGCATCTTGCTAGCAATTTTCTCATCATGAGTTACAATCACTAAAGAATTATCATGTATTTGATTCAAATCCATCATCAAATCAAGCGTTTCACGCGCATTTTTACTATCAAGACTTCCAGTGGGCTCATCAGCAAGTAGGCATTTTGGCTGGGTAATTAGCGCTCGAGCAATAGCCACTCTTTGACGTTCTCCACCTGATAATTCACTTGATAGATGGCTTACTCTAGATTCAAGCCCAACCTTAACAAGCATTTGCATGGCTTTTTCTTCAGCAAGAGGATCTGCTTGAATTAGTAATGGCATCATGACATTTTTTAAAGCACTAAAATCTTTTAGTAAGTGATGGAATTGATAGATAAAGCCAAGATTATTAGACCTAAACTTGGTTATCTCTTCCTCATTTAAGCTGCCAATATTGGTATTGTTAATAATAATTTGGCCACTATTTGGTCGATCAATACCACCTAATAGATTTAGCAAGGTTGATTTACCACAGCCAGATTGACCAAGAATGGCGATCGTTTCACCTGAATCTACTTCAAGATTCAGATTTTTAATGACTTGGTTATGATGCCCACCATCATCATACTGATAGTTAATATTTCGACAACTAATAAGATTACTCATGATTTAACACCTTGGCAATAGTGATTTTTCCAGCGCGTTTAGCAGGATAGATAGAAGCTAATATGACTAATACAAAAGAGCCAAATGCGACGTTAATAATATCATTCAGATGAATTTCAGAAGGGAATCTGTTGATGTAGAAAACCTCTTTTGGAAAAAATTCAAATCCTAGAATCATTTCAATGCCGCTCACTATTGTTTCGATATTAAGAGACAGTAAGATGCCGAGTATGATGCCAACAGTAATACCGATAATGCCAATGGTTAAGCCTTGATAGAAAAAAACCTTAACGATGCGTTTTGGTGTCATACCCAGGGTCCGTAGAATGGCGATATCGGCGGTTTTATCAGTTACCACCATAACCATCATAGAGACGATGTTAAAGGCAGCGACAGCCACTATTAAAGATAAGATCACGCCAATCATTTGCTTTTCAAGCTCAAGCGCTTTAATAAAGTTTGCTTTTTGACGAGTCCAATCAATACCGTAGTATTGATCACTACCTAGCTTATCAGTCACTTCTTGAGTAATTCTCTTAGCTTGAAATAAGTCTGCAACTTTAAGACGAATGCCAGATACCTGATCTTTCATAGAATAAAGAATCTGAGCTTGGCTTAGCTGAATAAAGGCTAAATTATTATCATATTCATTAATACCTGCATCAAAAATTCCAACCACCGTAAAACGTTTGAACCGAGGCTGAATGCCCATAATATTAGACGATAGTTCAGGGGTGAGCAAAGTGATTTTGTCACCAACTTGAGCGCCCAGTTGGTTTGAGAGCCCAGAACCAATCAAAATATCAGATTTTGTTAACTGGCTTGAGCCAAATTTAATCTTATCCAGTAGAATAGAAGTTTGCTTTTCTAGTTGAGGGATAATTCCTCTGACACTAATACCTTGTGCACCTTTGGTGGTGTTTAGCAAGGCATACTTTTCAATATAAGGGGATGAGCTAATTACCTCTGGATGCTGGTTGATTTTTACTTGTAATTCTTGCCAATCAGATAGTGGTCCACTATGCTCACTGATATATGAATGAGAGATGGCGCTTAATACACGATCTCTTAGCTCTTTATGAAAGCCATTCATGACAGATAAAACAGTGATCAGGGTCATTACTCCAAGAATAAGACCGACCATAGAGACGCCAGAAATAAAGGAAATGAAGCCTTTTTTACGATTAGAACGTAAATACTGGTTGGAAATGTCAAATTCAATACTCATGGTGGTGATATTTTGTCATAATTAGCACTTTACTAATAACTAAATATCTGAGGAGAAAAAATGGAGAAGATTGCATTGAAAGATAGGATAGATCAATTAGGAGATTTTTTAATTGAAACGTTTCATATTGTTGGCTTGTTTGTTATTGGTGCAACAATTGTTTGGTCGGCTATTGGGGAATATATCATTATCATGCAACATGAATCTGGATTTGCTTCCTTGAAGGATATCTTGCTACTCTTTATCTATTTAGAGTTAGGCGCTATGACTGGTATTTATTTCAAAACACATCGCTTGCCCGTTATTTTCCTTATTTTTATTGCAATAACCGCTATCACGCGTTTTATGGTGATAGATATGAAAGCACTAATGGCGAGTGATAAATTTAACTTGTTGATTATGGTGGTATCGATACTTATCTTAACGTTTGCTGCAGGTGTACTTAGATTTACCGAGAAAAAGTACGATACGAAGGGCGAGTGTTTTAAATAAAGCTTGATGGATTTAAATACTCGTGGCGTTGTTAGTTATCTTTTATGGCCAGTTTCTGGTGTTTTTTATGTCTTAAGTAAAATACGCCGATCTCTATATCACTTTGGTATTTTTCGTATTAATCGATTCAAGGTTCCCGTCGTGGTAGTGGGTAATATTACCGTTGGTGGTAGTGGAAAAACTCCGATTGTAATTAAATTGGTCGAGTATTTTAAACAACAAGGTAGGCGAGTTGGAGTGGTTTCTAGAGGCTATGGCGGCTCTCATACAAATGCTAGCTTATTAGTAAATGCCGATACTAATGCTTTAGTATCGGGTGATGAACCCTTGTTAATTGCGACCCAAACACAAGTACCTGTGATGGTTAATAAATGCCGTTCCCAAGCTGTTCAGGATTTGATTGAGCAGCACCAAGTTGAGGTGGTTATTAGTGATGATGGTTTGCAGCATTATGCTATGTCTAGAACAGTTGAGATAGCTGTTATAGATGGCCATAGACGTTTTGGCAATGGTTTTTTCTTACCTGCTGGCCCATTAAGAGAGTCTCTTAGTCGGCTTAAAAGTGTTGATTTTGTGATTAACAATGGCTCTGTCTTTCCAGGAGAAATTAGTGCTCAAATAAAGCCAACTCACTTTGTTAATTTAATAACGGGCGAGAAAAAACCTTTAGATTTTTTCAGCCATCAGACTTGTCATGGTGTTGCGGGTATCGGACATCCTCAGCGTTTTTTCCAAACCCTGATGCAGTTAGGTGTTGAAGTACAACAACATGAATTTACTGATCACTATCAATATCAAGTCAAGGATTTAGAATTCGATGATAATCATCCAATAATAATGACCGCCAAAGATTGGGTAAAATGTAGGGACTTTGCTAATGAGAAGATGTATTATTTAGAGATAGATCTTGATATTAGCGATGATTTTTTTACTAACTTAACAGCAAAAATATGATTGATGAAGCACTTTTAAAACTATTGGTTTGTCCAAAATCTAAAGCACCTTTAATACAAGTAGGTGAAGAGCTAATCTGTGAAGTGAGTGGCCTAGCTTATCCAATTAATGATGGCATTCCAGTGTTGTTAGAAGAAGAAGCTAGAAAGCTAGATTAACTCATGAACTTTAGCGTTATTATTCCAGCTCGTTATGCCTCTAGCAGACTGCCAGCAAAACTATTAAAAGATATTCATGGTAAGCCACTCATTCAGCTAACGTATGAAAATGCATTAAAAAGTGGCGCTTCAAAAGTCATTATCGCTACCGATGATGAGCGAATTAAAGAAGTGGCCGAAGGATTTGGCGCTGTGGTATGCATGACGGATAAAAACCATACATCTGGTACAGCAAGAATTGCCGAAGTATTGACCCAACTTGATATTGCTGATGATGAAATAGTGGTTAATGTACAAGGTGATGAGCCAATGCTAAGCTCAAGTGTTATTGATCAGGTTGCTAACAATTTAGCCCAGAGTCAAATGCAAATGGCAACGCTATGTGAGCAAGTGATTGATAAAGCTCAATACCTTGATCCTAATTGTGTCAAAGTAGTCTTTAATCAGCGGGGCGAGGCTTTGTATTTTTCTCGCGCACCAATTCCTTATTTTAGAGATGAGCAAGACTTTGATTTATCACTTTGCTATAAGCATATCGGTATTTACGCTTATCGATCAGGATTTATTAAGCAATATTTACAAATGAACAGTTCTCGATTTGAGCAAGTTGAAAAATTAGAGCAACTCACCGTGCTTGACGAGGGTTTTGGTATTCATGTGGCTATTGCTTGTTCTAAAACAGGATTTGGGGTTGATACACAAGAAGATTTAGATAAAGTACGCGCCGCTTTAGCGACGTAACAACATTAAAAAAGAGTAAGTATGAATATTATTGATGGCAAACAAATTGCCCAAAAATTACGCAATGACATTGCCAAAAAAGTAGAAAAATTAGACCGTGCACCAGGTTTGGCAGTAATACTCGTTGGCGACGATCCAGCCTCTACTATCTATGTTCGCAACAAAGACAATGCTTGTAAAGAGGTTGGCTTTTATTCAGAAAAAATAAACAAATCTGCAAATATCACTCAACAAGAGTTACTGGATGAAGTGATACGTTTAAATAATGACGATAAGATTGATGGTATTTTGGTGCAATTGCCACTGCCTAAACATTTAGATACAAATTTAGTCATTGAAACCATTTCTCCTGAAAAGGATGTAGATGGCTTCCATAGTGAGAATATCGGCAAACTCATGCAAAATAAGGCTAATTTACGCCCTTGCACGCCCAAAGGAGTGATGACTATGTTGGCAACAACAGGCATTGATTTAATAGGCAAGGATTGTGTGGTTGTAGGCGCATCTAATATTGTTGGAAGGCCAATGGCAATGGAGCTTTTAAATGCTGGCGCCACTGTCACCATTTGTAATAGTAAAACACAAGACCTATCTGGAAAATTACAACGAGCTGATGTAATTGTTGTTGCCGTTGGTGTTGCGCACCTAATCAAAGGTGATTGGATTAAAAAGGGCGCTGTGGTTATTGATGTTGGTATCAACCGACTAGAAACTGGCAAACTGGTGGGCGATGTAGATTTTGAGTCAGCCATTAAAAATGCTGGCTGGATATCACCCGTTCCAGGCGGTGTAGGCCCAATGACAATTGCCACCTTGCTAGAAAATACACTCACTGCATACCAAAATAGGAAATAAAAACATGAAATTATTTATAAAAGCATTTAGAAACGGATTTGGCGCATTGATCGCACTTGTTAGTCGATTGATTCCAGTTAGCAAAGTTAAAAGAGATGCAAAAGCTCAAGTATTGGCTGATGAAAAAGCAGCAAAAATCGAGCTGTATCAATTTTTTGCATGCCCATTTTGCATTATCACAAGACGCGTTATTAGACGTTTAAATATCAAAATTGAGACGCGTGATGCGCAAACTCATGGTGGCAAATATCGCGAAGAACTCCTTAAAGAAGCGGGCAAGGTTCAAGTGCCTTGTTTAAAAATTACCGAAGGTGAAAAAGTAAGCTGGATGTACGAATCTAGTGACATTAAAACTTACTTAGAAAAGGAGTTCAGCCAGTAGATAAATGGATAATTTATTATCGATTTTTCTGTTTTCACTGGTTATGACCATTACCCCGGGTCCTAACAATATCATGATTTTAGCGTCTGGTTTGAATTTTGGTATTCGAAAATCTATTCCTAATCTACTGGGTATCGCTTTTGGCTTTCCAATAATGCTAATAGCCGTTGGTTTTGGGCTTGACTCTTTAGTTACGCAAATACCTGGCATACATCTGTTTGTTAAAGTAGCTGGCGTTGGTTATTTGTTATTTTTAGCTTACAAGATGTTTGTAACAACCCAACAAAAAAAACTTAATCAAGGCGCTAAGCCGCTAACATTCATACAAGCGGTATTGTTTCAATGGGTTAACCCTAAAGCTTGGGTGATGATATTTAGTGGAATAGGTGTGTTTACCACCAGCACCGACATGCAAACAACCACATTAATTCTAGCACTAAGCTTTTTTATTGCTATCTTTCCATGCAATGGCTCTTGGCTTTTTCTAGGGTCGCAGATGAAAAAACTGATCAAAACAGATTTTCATTACAAGGTGTTTAATCGCACCATGGCGATACTACTACTGGTTTCGGTAATACCGAGTGTTTTTAAGTGATAACTACAGATCTTTAATATTAAATTTAACCGGTTCTGCTTGAATAAGCTTCGGCACAAAAATAACATTTCCATATAAAGAGTAACCATTTTTACTGGCCATATCATTTAATGGTAAGTCCATTTTTTGACCTTCATCATTAATCACCAGCATGCCATTATCAAGTTTAATATGACCAATGGGGCCACCAATAAAAGTTTGTAGCTCATCTGTACCAAATGAATCATTGTTGTCAATAGGCTTGATATTGATTGGATCGCCTGTTGGATGATAAAGCATTGATGAAGGCCAATTGTATTCTTCTGACATGATGTAAATCCTAGTTGTATAAGTTAGTTGGGCAAAAAGTCTTTTAGTTGTTCAATGCTTTTTTCAAGATCTGCTAATGAGTCAGCCGTGATATTGATATGCCCTAATTTTCTATTTGCACGTCCATCCTTGTCATATAAATGCAAGTTTGCATTGGGCATGGTTAGCGGAATTTGTGTGGGTCCAATTTTACCAATAATATTCACCATCGCACTAAAATTGTGTGTCAGTGATGTATCGCCAAGTGGCATGCCAGTAATGGCACGAATATGATTTTCAAACTGAGAAGTGTTAGCACCCTCAATACTCCAATGTCCAGAATTATGAACACGGGGTGCCATTTCATTAACCACTAGGCCATTTTCAGTTTCGAATAGTTCAATCGTTAATACACCGACATGATCCATTTCATCAAGCAAGGTTTGCATGTAATGTTCAGCGGTTTTTTGAACGTCAACGTCAATATTTTGAGCAGGTGCAATGGTTAATCTTAAGATACCATTATGGTGTGTATTTTCAACCAAGGGGTAATATTTGTGGTCATTATCAGTACCGCGAACTGCAATTAAAGATAACTCACGCTTGAAATTAACAAATCCCTCAAGAATCGATTCAACGCCATTCATACTTTCAAATGCTTCTTTAATTTGATCTTTACTGCGCATTAAAAACTGACCTTTGCCATCATAGCCTTCAGTCGCCGTTTTTAAAATAGCAGGCAGTCCAATTTTGGCAACAGCGCGCTCAAGGTCTGTTAAAGAATTTACCATTTGGTAGGGTGCACAAGGAATATTTAGTTGATCAAATAAGGCTTTTTCACGACCACGATGTTGAGTGATAAATAGCGATTTTTCACCAGGATAAACGGGCACATTTTTATTGATCTCTCTAACAATTTCTACATCTGTGTTTTCACTTTCATAAGTGATCACATCTGCAAACACTACTAATGATTCAATATTATCAGCATTATCTTCAAGCGCAAACATGTGGCCTAATAGGGCCGATGGTTCGTCGTTTGAATTACCAGAAAATCCAAATTGATGATTGAGCGGATAGCCTGATATAGCCATCATTCTGCCCAACTGGCCTGCGCCAAGTACGCCTATTTTCATATTTTATAGAGCAGGATTAGGATTGTCTAAAACATCTTGTGTTTGTTTTGCTCTAAAGGCGAGCACTTTGGCTTTAACAGTTTCATCTTCATTGGCAATAATTTGTGCAGCTAAAATACCAGCATTTTTTGCACCTGCATCACCAATAGCTAGCGTTCCTACTGGAATACCACCTGGCATTTGAGCGATAGATAATAATGAATCTTGTCCGCTGAGTGCACGAGATTGAACAGGTACACCTAATACTGGCACAATGGTTTTAGCAGCGACCATACCTGGTAAGTGAGCAGCGCCACCAGCACCTGCAATGATAACTTTAAGGCCACGATCACTCGCAGTAGCTGCGTATTCAAACATAAGATCCGGTGTGCGATGTGCAGAAACAACTTGCACTTCATGGGCAACACCTAACACCTCCAACATTTCCACCGCATGTTTCATGGTTGGCCAATCTGATTTAGACCCCATAATAACACCAACAACTGCACTCATAGCATTCTCCAAAGTTTGATACTCTGGGGAAATTATACGCAAATAGCACTTATATAGATAGTAACAAGGTTAATATAGTCAATTCAAATTAACAATACTTGCACTGTTCGCACGCCATCATGCCAAATACTACCGTCAAAGATCTGATTGATCAGTTTAACCAAATTAAACAAAAACTAGAAAACGAGGTTGAGCAAAAAAGAACTCAATTTAATTATCAATTTAATAAAAACAAAGTAAGTTTTGAAAGCAGCCTGCGTCTTGCGCACAAAAAACTTAAAACCGGCCCTTTGCGTTATTTGTTTGGTGCCAATCCTTTGTACATTATCACCGCCCCTGTTATTTACGCGATGATAGTGCCATTGTTGTTATTGGATTTATTTGCCTCTTTATATCAATACAGCTGCTTTCCCATATATAAAATTAAAAAAATAAAAAGAAGTGACTATATTGTTGTTGATCGACACAAATTGGGTTATTTGAATATTTTTGAGAAATTTAATTGTGTGTACTGCGGATATGCGAATGGCTTGTTGAGTTATGTAAGCGAGCTAGCCTCATTAACTGAGCAGCATTGGTGTCCTATTAAGCATGCGAGTAAAGTCAACAATCCGCATGATCGATACTGGGGATTTATTGATTATGGAGATGCTGATGGATATGTTTGCCAGCTTGATGCGCGTAAAAACAAGCCTCAAACTTAACCAAACTATGTTTTGTTTTTAGAAAAAATAAACAAATAAATCCAAGCACCAAGACCCGCTAAAAATACATCTTTTTCTGCATCCCAAATATCACCCTGAGAGCCAAGAAAATCATTCGCCTGAACACCTTGTTCAAATGCAAGTGCATACCACCATTCAATAATTTCATAACATCCACCGATACCAATAAAAAGCAGCACTAGAATAGTGCGTTCAGTCCTTTGATTGGTGAATTTAACAAATCTGATTAGCACCTCTTTAAAAGGTAGGACGATTAAAAATCCAAATGCAAAATGTACTAGACGATCATAATGATTGCGCTCAATTTCAAACAGCTCAGAAACCCAAAAACCAAGCGGAACCTCGGTATAACTGTAGTGCGCGCCAATGGTTTGTAGAATGCAAAATGTAAATATAAGCAGATAAGAGGCATTTGAAAGTTTAAACCGGCTATAGGTGTTAATAAGATAATAAAAGCAAATGATAAGAATAGTATTCTCAGCAGCCCAAACTTCCCTATTAAATGGATTAATAGCAAGTAATATCCAAAATATACTAAAAATTACAAGTAATGTTGGTGCAATTGATTTGACTTGATTCATAGTAAAAATTTCTTGTTTAGAAAAGGAATATGCCCAGACTTTAAAATCTGTGTTTTTATGTTTAAAGATTGATACCACTCGCCTATTTTGCAAGGCACTAGCGTGTCACGATCTCCAAGTATGACTTCTATTGGTGCATCTAGTTGCTCTAAAGCTGCTATCAAATCAGTATTAAGTAAAATCTCCAAACCTTGATTAAGCGCCTGCGTTGAAGCAGGAAATTGATCAATTGACTGATTTAATACTTTTAGTTTGGATTTATCCTGAGTTTGCAGGCTGACAAAACGCTTCAAACCCTTGGATAAATTGAGTTGCAGTGCGTCTGAAAATTGTTTGAAATTATCAGCATCTATGCCAAATTTCCAATGGTCATTTTGTACAAAATTAGGGCTAGAGGCCACCAATATAAGTTTTGAAATTTGAACTTTACGAGCAATATTAATAGCCAATAATCCGCCTAATGACCAGCCGAGCAAAATAGGGTTATTAGGTAGAATTTTAATAATTTCATCACACCACTCATCGATTCCGCCAGCGACTTCATCACTTCTACCATGGCCAGGTAAATCAATTTTGGTAATGCGATATTGGTCTTTATAAGTCTCAATTAAATCATTAAATAAATCAGCGTTAAAACCCCAGCCATGAAGCAAGACTAAATCTTTTCCAGTGCCTATGGTAGCGCTATAAAGCATATTTAATTTGGGTTAGTAGCTGCTCTATTTGAGCTTGAGTATGATCAGCATTTAGTGTTATTCGTAATCGTGCAGTATTTTTTGGGACGGTTGGCGGGCGAATAGCGCTGACATAAAAACCTTTGTCAAACAAAGTTTGGCTGATTTTTAGAGCTTTTTGACTATCGCCAATGATCAAGGGTTGAATAGCTGAGCTAGAAGGTTCGATAGGTAAGTCAAGCGTGCTTGAAAAATTTCGGAAATAATCAATATTGGCAAGTAATTTGGCTTTTTGTTCGCCTTGTTTAATTAAATCTAAGCTTTTTAAAGTCGCTACGCAAATTGCAGGAGAAGTTGCAGTGGTATAGACATAAGGACGTGATTTTTGGATCAAAAATTCAATAAAATCCTCATTTCCAGCGACAAAAGCCCCCATTGTGCCTGCTGCCTTGCCTAAAGTGGCCATATAAATTGAATTTGTGGGAATATTAGGCTCAAAAATACCAAAACCGTGTGCATCATCTTGCATCAAAATAGCATTGGAAAAATTTTCGATTTTTTGCAAATCATCAATATTAGCACGATCGCCATCCATACTAAAGACGGTATCAGTCACAATCATGCCTTGACCTGATTGTTTGGCGATTTTTTTCTTTAAAGAATCAATATCATTGTGTAAATAACGTTGAACTGGTAAACCAATTAGCTGATTGCCATCAATCAACGAAGCATGGTTGAGTTTGTCTTGCAAGACCCAATCAAGCTCATCTTTAAGGGCAGAAAAAATCCCCAAATTTGCACTATAGCCCGTTGAAAACAACAATGCTCGATCTTGCCCTGTGTAATCAGCTAAAGCCTCTTCTAAATCATGATGAGCACGAGAATGTCCACTGACCAAATGTGATGAGCCCGAGCCAACACCATATTGATCGACACCTTTTTTTAAAGCTTCTATAACTTCTGGATGATTAGCCAAAGATAAATAATCATTAGAGCAAAAATTAATCAGTGATTTTCCATTAATCGTCAGTTGAATATCTTGTGCATTTTCAGACACTTTTCTTGAGCGATAAAGGTGTGCTTTTTTTAAATCTGATAGTTTTTTTGAAAAATCCATGTTGATTATTTTAATGCTAATAAGCGATTATTTTTTGAGAAAAATTAAGATTTTAATAATTCTCCTTTGAATGTTTTAAATATGGGTATTATTTAGGATTAATTAAACAACTTTAAAGGGGCTTATATGTCTGATTCTTACCTAGATTCACATCCAGATAAAAATGGATTTTTTGGACAATTTGGCGGATCATTTATTCCACCTATGTTGGAAGCCCCTTTTGCAGAAATCACTAAAGCTTACGACGAAATTAAAAATTCTGCGGCATTTATTGAAGAGCTTAAATATGTACGTAAACACTTTCAAGGGCGCCCTACACCAATCTCTTTCGCAAAAAATTTAACTGAATATTGCGGCGGTGCAAAGATTTACCTAAAACGTGAAGATTTAAATCATACCGGTGCTCACAAGCTTAATCATTGTATGGCTGAGGTAATCTTGGCAAAGCATTTGGGTAAAAAGAAGGTAATCGCTGAAACGGGTGCTGGTCAGCATGGCGTTGCATTGGCAACTGCTGCTGCTTATTTTGGTTTGGAATGTGAAATACACATGGGCGAAGTTGATGTCATAAAAGAGCATCCAAACGTTGTTAGAATGAAAATTTTAGGCGCTAAAGTAGTCACAGTGACACAAGGGCTGAAAACCCTTAAAGAGGCAGTAGATTCTGCATTTGGAAAATATATGGAAGAATATAAAGATGCGATTTATTGTATTGGCTCAGTTGTTGGGCCACACCCATTTCCGATGATGGTTAGAGATTTTCAATCAATAATAGGCTTTGAATCAAAAGAACAATTTTATGAGCATGAGGCTAAATTGCCAGACAGCGTCGTTGCTTGTGTGGGTGGCGGTTCAAATGCCATGGGTATTTTTGCAGGATTTATTGATGATAAAGAAGTTGATTTGGTTGGTGTTGAGCCATTAGGCAGAGGTAGTAAGCTTGGCGATCACGCTGCTAGTTTGACTTATGGTGAAGAGGGCATTATGCATGGATTTAATTCAATCATGCTCAAAGATGAAAATGGAGATCCAGCTCCAGTTTATTCTATTGGCTCTGGTATTGATTATCCATCTGTAGGGCCAGAGCAAGCTTATCTGAATAAAACTGGCAGAACCACAGTCGGCTTGTGTGATGACAAAGAAGCCGTAGATGCTTTTTATAAGTTGTCTCAGCTAGAGGGAGTTATTCCAGCATTAGAAACTGCTCACGCGGTTGCCTACGCAATGAAAATCGCCAAAAATATGGGTAAAGACCAAACAATATTAGTAAATTTGAGCGGTAGAGGTGACAAAGATATTGATTTTGTAGTGGACAATCATCCAATCCCCAATGCTA
>CALBNC010000004.1 GCA_937896195.1 uncultured Gammaproteobacteria bacterium | reverse complement strand
CTTAGGAGTAGATTTTGTGCTCATCTCTCCCGTACAAGCAACGCAAACACATCCAAATACAGCGCCAATTGGCTGGAATAAAGCCAAAGAAGTAGTGGAGCAACTCAATATTCCCGTGTATTTTTTAGGTGGCATGACCCTTAATGATTTAGACAAAACTTTAAATGTTGGCGCTCAAGGTATTGCTGGTGTTGGCGCTTTTTAAGGGTTGATAAATTCAACATTGTGATAATTTAATATTGAACATTTAGCGACCATTGCTAAAATTTAGGATATTCCAATTGGGGTTTTATTTGAAGGTGTGGACAAAATCCTTAAAAAATCGGTTTAAAAATTTTGAAAATAACGCAAATGGATAAGTTCTGCTATAAAAGACGGCTTTTCCTAGCTTAAAAACACCTGAAATCCCGTTTTAAAACTTAAAAATGCTCGTTTTTAACTGAAAATTGATGCTTTTAATCGTCATAGGCAAGGCCTATGACGAAAGGTTTAAAAATTTCGGAAATTTTAAGAATGATACTAAAGACGTTTGTAAATGTCTTTTCTGTGTCCGATTTTTACTATTAAGACAATTAATTCGTCACCATTAATCTCGTAAATGATTCGATAACCTCCTGATTTAATTCTATGGAAGGCACTATTACCTTTTAATTTAGTGGTATTTGGATTTGGCAAATTATTAGCAAGCTGATCAATCTTGCCTTTAATTTTGACTAGATCTTGTTTTGGTAACCGTTTTAAACTTTTTAAAGCACTAGGTCTAAATTCAATTGAATAAACCACTTATTTTAAAGGCCGAGTTGCTGCCAAACTTCTTTAGCAGGTATATTGTCTCCCACTTCAGATAAGGTCTTTTGTGCGTCCTCAATATCAATATAGTCTTCAATTTTTTGCAATAGCCTTAGCTCTTCAACTGAAACAATAGCAGCCACTTCTTTACCTCTACGCGTGAGTACGATTTGTTCTGATCCGTAAGAAACCTGATTAATAATATCTGCAAAGTCTTTTCTTGCATCTGCTGTTGAAATCACGTTCATGTCTTTCTCCTTATTTTATGTACCAATTGTACATTGAGTACATAACAATGTCAAACCCTGATAAACCTTGCTTGTCAGATTAAGCTCTCGCTAAAATCAATATATCGCAAGATTTAACGCCCGCTTTAAGCACAGTTTTTGCTAATTCATCCATACTAGAGCCCGTAGTCATGACGTCATCAACCAATAAAACTCTTT
>CALBNC010000003.1 GCA_937896195.1 uncultured Gammaproteobacteria bacterium | reverse complement strand
TTTATAATATTATGATATAATAATCTCAGAAGATCATTATTCTCTCCCCCGAGACATATTTAATGATTTTCTATTAGGTAGTCGTTTTTTTTATTCTCCTCAAGTTTAGTTAGGCGGCTACCTCCTCCTCAAGATTTAATCCCCTTTTTCTGAGTGCCATGATATACACTTGCAACAGCTTTGCAACACTATCATTAGAGCATAATTTTATGATATTGTTATATTACTGATAGCTTAAGTATTTAGATAAATACAGTAGCCCTATTTAAGTAATTAATGTAGTGTTTCTGGACTGATATAGTCTTGTTTAGAGGGTTGTAAGGTTTCTTGAATGAGCAGAGTTCCCATGCGGACAAATTCAATAATCTCGTTTAGATCTTGCGCGTTTTGCTCGTTGTCAAGTAGCTCCGCATCAAGTTTTGAAATTTCAGAAAAATCTTTAATCATCTCTAGTGCATCATCATCGGTGGTTGAGACTTTTTGAAGTCCTAGGCCGACTAAATAACCCTGACACCATTCAATAAGTGTATTGGCTTGCTCCCCAAGTCGAGAATCCTCATCCGCAATAAGCAGTTGAAATTCAAGCGTCTCATCATTTAACTGAGACAGTGTTTCGTTGAAAATTTGAGCCAACTCTTCATGAGCTGATTTTTCAGTAATATTGCTTAGATCAATACTAACCAAAATCTCATTCAGCCAATCATCTAAGTTTAAATCGGGCTTAACGCAAGCAAAACCACATAAAATTCCATGAGCACTAGAAATGGTGTCATCAGTATTAAGTTTGTGTAGGGTTGATTTAAGTGAATCGTAGTCTAGTTGATTATTCATGAATTTTGCGCCAGTGTTTGCATGACCGCCATACGTACAGCGATGCCATTAGTAACTTGTTGTAAAATGATAGACTGAGCGCAATCGGCAACAGTAGAGTCAATTTCAACGCCTCGATTAATCGGTCCTGGGTGCATTACTAAGCAGTCCTTTTTAGCTAATGCTAAGCGTTCTGGAGTGAGGCCGAAATTATCAAAATATTCTTGCTCATTAGGAATATCGGCTTCAATCATGCGCTCTTTTTGTAAACGGAGAACAATAATAACGTCGCAATCTTTAAGGCCATCCTCGATCTTGTCAAAGCATTTAACAGCTTCACAGCGACTTGAATCATGCTGTAATCCTTTAGGAGCAATTAGACGAATGTCAGTTGTTCCTAGTGTCTTAAGTGCTTGGATATCTGAATGAGCAACGCGAGAGTGAGTAATATCTCCTACGATGGCAACAGATAGCTCTTCGAAATTTGCTTTATGTTGGCGAATGCTAAGCATGTCTAACAAGGCTTGTGTCGGATGAGCATTGATACCATCACCTGCATTAAGAATCGATACACCTTTTAAGTGTTGAGCAACATGATGTGGCAGCCCAGATTGTTTATGACGAATAACAAACATATCGATTTGCATCGCTTTAAGTGTATGCATGGTATCCATAAGAGCTTCGTTCTTCTTTAGAGCAGAGTTTGCTAAGTCAACGTTAATGACGTTGGCACTACTGCGCATGGCTGCGATTTCAAAGGTGTTTCTAGTTCGTGTTGACGGTTCAAAAAATAAGTTAGCAACCGACATGTCATCTAGTGCTTTAGATTTTTTTAAATTACCTTTGCTGTCAATGAGATTGTCAGCCTTATCAAGAATACTGATTAGGTAAGATTTAGGTAGACCTTCAAGACCTAAAAGATGGATTAATTTGCCCGAATCGTCTAGCTGGACTTGGTTGCTGATCAAATCTTTATTCATGAATCTCCTAGCCAGGTTTGTAATATTAGCGCCGCTGAGCGCTTATCTACCTCACCGCGACTTGCATTCTTGTGATGATGGTTATATTTTAGTTGTTTTTTGGCTTCGTTTGATGATAAATATTCATCGATGAAAGTAGTCTCAATGTTGTAACGTTGAGTGAGTTTTCTGCCAAAGGATTTGGCGATAAAGGTCATTTCTTGCTCCTTGCCGTCCTTGTCATAAGGCACACCAACAATGAACAAATCAACCTTATGTTGGCTAATGATAGCGTCAAATGCTGACCAGTTAGTGGCGCCATTTTTGTGGTGTGAAACCACGTCCATGCCACTGGCTTGCGATATCAAACTATTCGCAATGGCTACGCCTGTTCGCTTTGTACCAACGTCAAACCCTAGATACGTTTGTATCTTCATTTGAGTTGCTGAAATAATTGATAACCGACATAGCCATCGATTGGCAGCTGGTTGGCACGTTGATATTCACGAGTTGCATTGCGTGTCTTAGGGCCAGATATTCCATCTGGTTCGCCTGTGTCAAAACCAAACTGATTTAATTTAGCTTGTATCTGCATAATATTTTCGCGGCTTAAAGAGGGTTCTGTAATAGCCGCTGCATAAAGTTTATTTGCGCCTGCTAGTCGATCGGATAAATGACCCACAGAGAGGGCGTATAAAATAGAATGATTCCAGCGCAGAATTGCACGGAAATTTGGATAAGTTAAAAAAGCAGGGCCTTTGTAGCCCATAGGAAGTATCAATGAGGCTTGCATGGTGGAGCTAGGTAATGATTTACCGTTAGCAGTTTTTACACCTAAGATGTGCCATTCATTGACAGTTTTTTTCACACTAAGCGTGGCTAATTGATAGTCAAAAGTTTCTGGAATACTAACTTCTCTGCCCCAGCGTTGTCCTCGTTTCCAGCCTATTTTTTGTAAGAAATTCGCGGCACTAGAAAAAATATCTTGTGTGTTATCCCAAAGCCCTATTTCCCCATCTTGATCTGCATCCACACCATAGGCTGCGACATTAGTTGGCATAAATTGAACATTGCCCATTGCGCCGGCCCAAGATCCTTCGGCATTTGGCGGAATTTTATGCTCATCAATCAAAGTAAGTAAAGTAAGCAATTGTTCGGTAAAAAAATCACGACGACGTTTATCATAACTAAGAGTCGCGAGAGATCGAACTAAATTTAAGCTACCTGTATTGCTGCCATAGTTGGTTTCCAACCCCCAAAAAGCAACAATAATATGAGGCGGAACACCATATTTTTGATAGTTTTCTTGAAGTGTTTGTTGATATAGCTTAAGTTTTTGAGTGCCCTTATTAAGGCGATATTCACTAACTCTAGAGCCTAAGTAGCGCCAGAAATTCTGGCTAAACTCAGCTTGAGTTTGATCAAGTTTAATAACTTTTGGATTAGGTTTTAATCCCAAAAATACCTGGTCAAGTGTTTTTGTAGAGACCCCTCTGGAAGCGGCTTTTTGACGAACGTCTAGCAAGAAATCTTCAAAGCTTTGGCTCTCAGGCATAAATTTTGGCGCTAGGGTATCATTGGCAAACGCCCAGCTAGAAAATAATAAGCAAATAATCAATCGAAACATGACAAAATTATAATGCCTAAGCTACTCACCGTCTTCATCTTTTTAGGGTTAAGTGCCTGTCAGCCAATTCTTCAAAATGATGAAGTTAAAGGCCGTACTATGGGCACTACCTACACTATAAAAACCCAACATTTTGAGATTGATCAACAGCAGATTGAGCAACGCTTGAATCAGATTAACCAAATTTTCTCTAGTTGGGATCAAAGCTCTGAGCTTTCTGCATTAAATCTCCAACCGGTTGGGGAGTCGTCAAATATCTCTAATGAGATGGCTTTTGTGTTGAAAGAGTCTATGAGAGTTCACGA
>CALBNC010000002.1 GCA_937896195.1 uncultured Gammaproteobacteria bacterium | reverse complement strand
CTGTTAATCCGTTTGTCGGTGGTTCGAGCCCACCTCGAGGAGCCATATTCTAGAACGTCTTTAAGCGTCAAAACAGCTTAAAACGATCAAAAACCCCTTAAAACACACTTCAAGACAAGCCTTTTGTATAAAGGTTTTTCGTGTTTTTTGGTGCGGATTTGTGTCCGTTGCTCTAATAGCATTATTTAGCCATTTCTTGAAGGTTTTAGGCTTATTTGATATTTTAAAAATGCTAAAGTCGCAACATAATCGCAACGACAAATTAATTTTTAGCCTTAATAGTATGATTTTCTATACATTTGAAATAGTAAATAGCATTGCCGGTATTAGCTTGAATGTTCATAAATTTAGTATATTTTGGAGATTGCTTTAAGGATGTAATTCTGCATAAAACGACACTGCGTTATAGTTTGGACACATTTCAAGCCACTACATGACACCGATATGTTCACCAAGGGTGAATGGGACTCATCAATCAGCTATGAGAGAACTGAGGCTTTTGATGCTGGCTATTCGGATAGCTTGGCGGTTAAGGTTGGGCTTAAGTTTTATTTATAGTCTCTAATTCGTATCAATAATAACACCTATTCGTATCATTTTCTTGTTAAAATGATACGAATATATACTTTCAATGATACGTAAATGAAGCCAAATTTAGAAAAAATACTACTTATAGTCGATAAAAATTCAGGGCTTTCTTCATCAGAAATTCACAAGTCTGTAGAGCTTGATGTAGAGTTAATAACAATTAAGCGTTATCTTTCTGATTTAGTATCAAAAAACTTATTATTAATTAAGGGCAAGGGTAGGGCGACAAAATATTTTGTAACACCTTATTACAAGCTTAGCCATCCAATTACTATTGAGCATTATTTTCAAGATGAAATTGATGATAGGGATATTAACAATAAGTTTAATTTAAATCTTATTAGTAAGACCTTGGCAATAACAAATATCTTTTCTAAAGACGAAGTAATTTATTTAGAAAAACTGCAGGATAAATTCACTGCAAATATAAAATACCTTCCTGTTGATATTTACAAGCAAGAATTAGAGCGTCTTGGTGTTGATTTGAGTTGGAAATCTTCCCAGATCGAAGGTAATACGTACTCCTTACTTGAAACAGAATTGTTGCTAAAAGATCAGATACAGGCAAAAGGTAAAAAGCAAGAAGAGGCAACCATGTTGTTAAATCATAAGGTGGCACTGGATTACGTTATCAATAATCCTATTTATTTTAAGGAAATTAGCCTTAAAAAAATTGAAGAAATACACAGTTTGCTTGTGGATGAGCTCGGTATTGAAAAAAACATCAGAAAAAGATTGGTCGGCATTACCGGTACAAATTACACGCCACTAGATAATGAATATCATATTAAAGAGGCAATTGATCAGACTTGTCAGTTGGTTAATAAAAAAGACAATGTCTTTGAAAAATCTTTATTAATATTGATACTTCTGTCATATATTCAAGCTTTTTCAGATGGCAATAAACGTACTGCTAGAATTACAGGTAACGCCATACTTATGGCAAATAATCATTGTCCGATTTCATTTAGAAGTGTTGATTCGTTAGATTATAAAAAAGCCATGCTTATATTTTACGAGCAAAATAATTTGCATGCATTTAAACAAATTTATATTGAACAATATGAGTTTGCAGTCAATAATTATTTTCGATAGTCGATACTATAGATTGTAAATTAGATAAAAAATAACCTAATAAATTTATCCAAATTTGACTATTTTTCAAAGGTGTAGTGGTCTGACAAACTGTAGTGGTCCATTAATTTTGGACACACTTCAAGTCATTCTTTGTAAAACAGTATTTGATTTAGTTTAAATATAATGGTATGATATATTCATACTATTAGAAAAAGGCTAAACACTATGCTAAGAAAAACAATCACAGTTACAGAGCAGCAAGATTCTTGGATTAAATCTCAAATAAAATCAGGTCAGTATGGCAACGATAGTGAATACATGAGAGATCTTGTACGTAAAGATCAAGAATACAAACAAAAGCTAGCCACGCTTCGCTATGCCCTTCAAGAGGGTGAAGATAGTGGTGTAAGTCCATTGTCAATGAATGATATTTTGCTTAAGGCTAAAAATAAGCTTGATATAAATGTATGAGTTATCTTCTAAAGCAATAGAAGATATCGAAGGTGTTATTGATTACACTGTAAAGAATTTTGGCTATGACGGAATGTTGGCATATCATCAGTCACTAGATAAGTGTTTTCAAACTCTTTCAAAAAACCCCGATATCGGCTTAAATTATGACCATGTTGGTTTTGGTTATTTTTGTTTTTATCATCAATCTCACGCAGTTTTTTATAAAAAGAAAAGCAGTGATATTTTTATCATTCGCGTACTGCACAAAAGTATGGATGTTGTGAAGCATTTTGATTAAGTTTATTTAGTAAATTTGTATAATTTGAATTGTAACAAAGGGTCGTAAATATGGTGTCTAAAAAAGTTAAAAGTCGCAACATAACCGTAACAAAGAACTACTTAAAACCCTCTATATCATTTTAAAGTGATAAAAGGTGGTTTAGTAGGGCGGTATAGGGTATTTTTAGATGTTCTAGGGAGGTCTGACAAACCTAGACACAAGAGATGACTACATAATCATAAACGCCAGTCTTTAGACTGTCTGACGTTGTTTAATCATCAATTGCAAATTCAATGCGTTCAGATAACTTACCTAAGGCTGTACGGGCACAAGCGGCGTCTTTGTCTCCGCCCGGAGCACCACTAACGCCAATGGCACCAATATTATAACCTCCGGCAGTAATCTTAATTCCACCCTCCATAACAATAAGGCCTTCAATGTGATTTAACTCTTGCTGTATGTCCGAGCGTGCATTTTTAAATACACCACTATCCGTCCACGCCATAACTGTCATATTAGCCTTACGCTGAGCAATTTCTAAAGTAAAGCGCGATGCTAGGTCATCTCGCAATGCTGCGCGCATTAAGCCAAAGCGATCAACCACCACGGCACTAACATGGTAACCGTCTTTACGACAGGCGTTAATGGTTTCATTGGCTATATCACGAGACAACTCCATGGCAATGCTCTTATCAGTAACAACATCATTGGCATAGCTTGATACAGGCATTAATACAAACATCGAACTGACTACTATCTTCTTTATGATTGATTTTTTCATGGTGAATTATCCTATTGTGTTTGAAGTGTACTGGTATTTTTCATAAACCCCTTTAGAAATAATATATTAACAGAAACTTTGCTTGAATAGAAGTACTAATCTTTGCAGTGGTCCGTTAATTTGTAGTGGTCTGACAAACTTGGACACAAAGATAGCCTTATAATACAAACTATAAGGAGGTCAGTAAATGACACAAGTAAAAACCAGGAAGCAAAGTGTAATGTTCACGGTTGAACAAAAGCTAGATTACGTTAAATTAATGATCAATGAAGGCTACACCAATAAACAAATCATTGAGATATCTGGTGCAGGCCTGTAATCCTCCCAAAAATTAACTCCTAACAAAAGTAGAGTTTTTTACAATAATAG
>CALBNC010000001.1 GCA_937896195.1 uncultured Gammaproteobacteria bacterium | reverse complement strand
TACTGTGTTGAATTTGTCGTTCATTCAGTCATTTAGAATTTCTAAACTCCTTTATATCCTCCTGCATTCGCCTTGTAGAATAAAAAAAATGTGGCCAAACCTTTTGTAAAGTTTGTTTTTTCATAATATAAAACCTTGTTTTTTATAACAATATCTATCAATATTATTGCTTGAAAAATAATATAAAATTTGCACCTTGAATTGATTTTAATTTTGAAAAGCTTATGAGTAACGAATTTCTAGACAGACATATTGGCCCGAGTGCTGAAGATATCACTTCTATGTTAAATAGCATCAACTGCAAGACGGTGGATGAGGTTATTTCTAAAACGGTTCCAGAGTCTATTTTATTTGGAAATCGCATGAATGTAGACGAGGGTCTAACCGAGCGTGATAGTTTAGAGTTGGCGACAAAACTTGCTGGTGAGAATATCATAGCGACAAACTTTATTGGTCAAGGCTATTACGGCACACTAATGCCAACCGTTATTCAGCGTAATATTTTAGAGAATCCAGGTTGGTACACAGCTTATACGCCATATCAAGCTGAGATTTCTCAGGGGCGTTTGGAAATGCTGTTAAATTTTCAGCAAATGATTATCGATTTAACAGGTATGGATATTTCTAATGCTTCATTATTAGATGAGCCAACAGCTTGTGCAGAAGCGATGATGATGGCAAAGCGTGCTAATCGCAAAAACAAATCCAACAGATTTTTAATTGACAGCAATACTAACATTCAAACAATTACTATTTTACAAACTCGCGCTAAGCCATTAGGCATAGAGCTGGTTGTTGAAGATATTCAAAATAATGATTTTTCTGATTGTTTTGCAGCATTGTTACAATCGCCAGGCACGAATGGTGAAGTACGTGATTTAAGTAATGATATTGCTAAGGCAAAAGCTAATGGTGTGTTAACGATTGTTGCTTGTGATGTATTAGCGCTCGCTTTGATCAAAACTCCAGCCGACATGGGTGCTGATATTGCTGTGGGTAATTCTCAGCGCTTTGGTGTGCCAATGGGCTTTGGCGGACCGCACGCCGCTTACCTGGCAACACGTGATGAATTTAAACGTATGGTACCTGGAAGGCTTATTGGTGTTTCACAAGATGTTTTGGGCAATCCAGCAATGCGTATGTCTTTACAAACTCGTGAGCAACATATTCGTCGTGACAAAGCCACCAGTAACATTTGTACTGCACAAGTTTTATTGGCAGTACTTGCTGCGGCTTATGGTATTTATCATGGTGCTAAAGGGTTAAAGAAAATTTCTACCAAGGTACATACTAAGGCTAGTAGTCTTGCAGCGAGCTTAAGTTCAGCAGGATTTGAGTTAGCAGCTGATCAATTTTTTGACACCATTACAATAGTTACTGATCAAGCAAAAGTATTGTTTGAGCGTGCACAAAAAGCAGGTATTAATCTTCGTTTGCTTAATCATAATCAACTTAGTATTTCAGTAGATGAAACCACTACTGAGACAGAATTACTTGCGCTTCTGACTGTTTTTTCAATAGATAAATTAGTAGAATCAGACGGTATTTTGTCTGAAAATATGCTGCGCAAATCTAAGTATTTGACCCATCCAGTGTTTAGCGATTACCATTGTGAAACTGAAATGATGCGTTACTTGAAGCGTTTAGAGAATAAAGACATCGCCCTTAATCATTCAATGATTGCATTGGGCTCTTGTACGATGAAGCTTAATGCTGCGACGCAAATGTATCCAATTAGTTTACCGGGTTTTTCAAAGCTACATCCGTATGCGCCAGTTGATCAAACTAAAGGATATCAGCAATTATTTAAAGACTTGGAGCATGATTTATGTGAGATCACGGGTTACGATGCAGTGTCATTGCAGCCAAATGCTGGCTCACAGGGTGAGTTTGCGGGCTTACTTGCTATTCATGCTTATCATGAATCTCGTGGCGATCATGATCGTAACATCTGTTTAATTCCTTCATCAGCGCACGGTACAAATCCGGCGAGTGCTGTTATGGCTGGCATGAAAGTAGTGATTGTTAAATGTGATGAATCAGGCAATATTGATATTGATGATTTAAATGTTAAAGTGCAAAAGCACACCGATAAGCTTGCAGCTATCATGGTTACATACCCATCAACTCATGGTGTTTTTGAAGTAGAAATAAAGAATATTTGTGAAATTATTCATACCGCTGGCGGACAGGTTTATCTAGACGGTGCTAATTTAAATGCCATGGTTGGTGTTACCCGCATGGGTGAGTTTGGTGCAGACGTATCACACCTTAACCTGCATAAAACTTTTGCCATTCCTCATGGTGGTGGCGGTCCAGGTATGGGTCCAATCGGTGTTAAAGCTCACTTAGCTGAGTTTTTACCAGGTGACCCATTAGTGCCTAATTCTAATGCTGTTTCTTCAGCCATGTATGGCTCTGCTTCTATTTTGCCAATCTCGTGGTCGTATATTAAACTACTGGGTAAATATGGCATGCAACGTTCAACTGAAATTGCTATTGTCAGCGCTAATTATATTGCACATGAGTTAGCTCAAAGTTATCCAATTTTGTATCGTGGCGACCAAGGTATGGTTGCACATGAGTGTATTATCGACATTCGACCTCTTAAAGAGCAAAGTGGAATTTCTGAAGAAGATATCGCTAAACGTTTGATGGATTATGGTTTTCATTCGCCAACTATGTCATTTCCAGTAGCGGGTACATTAATGATTGAGCCTACTGAAAGTGAATCTAAACGTGAGATTGATCGCTTTATTGTTGCAATGGTTAGTATTCATGATGAAATTCAAAAAGTAATTTCTGGAGAGTGGGACAAAGATAATAACCCACTTAAGAATGCACCGCATACAGCGCACGAAATGACCAGTGAGTGGACTTATCCATATACGCGACAAGAGGCTTTATATCCTGTTGAGTCTTTAGTCGCTAACAAGTACTTCCCACCCGTAAAGCGTATCGATAACGTCTATGGCGATCGAAACCTTTTCTGTTCTTGTGTGACAACAGAAGACTTTGCATAATTTAACTTTTTTCATCTAAAAGTTGCATTAAAATGGCTCAAAACTTTAGGTTTTTGTTAAATTAAAAAACCGTTATTTCCAGGGGGAAAATGAGCCAAATTGGCCTTGAGCAGCAAAGCGTTGCAGAGTTTTCTGAACGCGCTTATCTTGATTATTCTATGTACGTCATTCTTGATCGTGCATTGCCGTTTGTGGGTGATGGGCTCAAGCCTGTACAGCGTCGTATTATTTATGCGATGAGTGAGCTGGGGCTTAAATCTAGCGCAAAATTCAAAAAATCTGCTCGTACCGTTGGTGATGTTTTAGGTAAATTCCATCCACATGGCGATAGTGCTTGTTATGAGGCAATGGTTCTCATGGCTCAGCCATTTTCATATCGTTACCCATTTATTGATGGACAAGGCAACTGGGGTGCACCAGATGATCCGAAATCTTTTGCCGCGATGCGTTATACCGAGAGCAAGCTTTCGCGCTATGCAGATTTACTATTAAGTGAAATTAATCAAGGTACGGCTGAGTGGGCAGATAATTTTGATGGATCTCTTCAAGAGCCTAAAAACTTGCCAGCACAAGTGCCAAACTTATTACTGAATGGTACATCGGGTATTGCAGTAGGCATGGCAACTGACGTACCACCTCATAATTTAGTCGAAGTGGTCAATGCTTGTATTCATCTTTTAGATAAGCCGTCTAGTGATTTGGATGAAATTATGAAGATTATTCCTGCGCCGGATTATCCAACCAGTGCGCATATTGTTTCAAGCCCATACGACCTAAGACAAATTTACGAAACTGGACATGGCTCAGTCAAGATGCGAGCAACTTACCAAAAAGAAGATGGCGACATTGTGATTGAGACATTGCCTTTTCAAACCTCTGGCTCTAAAGTAATAACCCAGATAGCTAGCCAAATGCGTGCTAAAAAATTGCCTTTGGTTGATGATATTCGTGACGAATCTGACCATCAAAATCCAACACGTATTGTAATTGTGCCACGCTCAAATAGAGTGGATGTTGACAACTTAATGCTGCATTTGTTTGCGACAACTGATCTTGAAAAGAATTATCGCGTTAACATGAATGTGATCGGTTTAAATGGCAAGCCACAAGTTAAGCCTTTGGTGCCGATGCTTAAAGAGTGGCTAACTTATAGAATTGAGATTGTTACTAAGCGTCTTAACTTCCGTCTAGATAAAATTCTATCGCGTTTACATATTTTGGAAGGCTTATTAGTTGCCTTTCTAAATATTGACGAAGTGATCGCCATCATTAGAGAAAATGATAAGCCTAAGCCAATTTTAATGGCACACTTTAAGCTTGATGAAATCCAAGCTGAAGCAATATTAGAGCTTAAGTTGCGCCATCTTGCTAAATTAGAAGAAGTTAAAATTCAGTCTGAGCAAAAAGAGCTGAACGCAGAAAAAGATAAATTAGAATTGTTACTATCTAGTGATACTCGTTTAAAAACCTATATTAAAAAAGAGTTAAAAGCTATTATTGAAGATTTTGGTGATGAGCGTCGATCTCTTATTAAGTCTGATGTTACTGTTGCTCAAGCATTTAGTGAAGATGACTTGGTCGTGGCCGAAAATGTCACGGTTGTGTTGAGTGATAAAGGCTGGGTACGAAGTGCAAAAGGCCATGATATAGATCCGACAGCGCTTAATTACAAATCAGGCGACAGTCATTTAATTAGCGTCCAAGGTCGAAGTAATAAAAATGCTATTTTTATTGATTCTACTGGTCGATCTTACTCATTATTAGCCAATTCATTACCAAGTGCACGAGGACAAGGCGAGCCTTTAACAGGCAGACTCTCCCCACCAACAGGCGCTGAGTTCGTTGATGTGCTAATGGGTGATAAAGCGCAACATATCTTACTAGCTTCAGATGCAGGTTACGGATTTATTGGTACCATTGGTGATTTACTCTCTAAGAAAAAAGCCGGAAAGACTTTTTTAAGTGTGCCAGAAGGTGCTAATGTCATGAGGGTTGTTCGCGTTAATGACTTAGAAAAACAATACGTCGCTGTTGCGACTAATCGCGGACGACTATTACTGTTCTTGGTCTCTGAGCTACCTATTCTATCTAAAGGTAAAGGTAATAAACTTATTCAAATTCCTTCAAAAGATTTAAAAGCCAGAGAAGAGTTTGTTGTAAGCGTTTGTGTCTTGTTAGATACTCAAAATCTTAAAGTATATGCAGGCAAGCGCCACTTAACTATTAAGTTCCAAGATTTGACTAATTACATCGGTTCAAGAGCTCGACGTGGAAATGTTCTTCCTAAAGGCTATCAAGGTGTTGATTCGATCGAAGCAGTAGAGTAGAAACACCCGATTATTCAGGGTGTAATATCGGTGCTATCAAAGGTATAATTGATTTTTTTTTACCAATTTTTCCGAAATGTTCGTCCTAAAAATTGTTACAGATTTCGCCTCAGCACACTCGCTGAGAGATTACCCAGGAGACTGCTCTCGTTTGCATGGCCATAATTGGCAAGTGGAAATACTTGTCGCCTCTAAAGTTCTCGATGATATTGGCATGGCCATTGACTTTCGAGAAATCAAAAACCAAACTAAAGTTGTCGTTAAAAGACTGGATCATCAATATTTAAATGATGTTGCACCTTTTGACGAGATTAATCCGACGGCTGAAAATATTGCTAAATATTTTTATGATGAAGTTGGGCTACTCATTAATAATCAAGATGTTCGTGTCAAAGAAGTGACCATTTGGGAAACACTACGAGCATCTGTCACTTATTCGGAGGATTAATTATGAAATCTTGTGATTTACCTGATACTCAAAATAATCTAGATACTCGTCAAATTATTATTGATAGAGTTGGCATTAAAGATATTTCTCACCCTATTACGTACATAGATCGTGATGGTAAAAAGTCTCCAACAGTGGGTAATTTTACAATGACAGTCACTTTGCCTGAAAATGTCAAAGGCACACATATGTCGCGTTTTATTCAAATCTTAAATGAAGGTCCTTGCGAGTTTGATAGTAGCAATTTTGGTGATATGATTGCAAAAGTTCGTGATCGGTTGGAGTCTGAGACTGCACATATTATTTTAGATTTTCCTTTCTTCAGAATGAAACAAGCGCCTTCTTCAGGTGTTGAGTCATTAATGGACTATCAAGTTACTTTATATGGTTCTCTTAATAAAGGTGTTACTGATGTGATGATGAAAGTTGTGGTTCCGGTTACTAGCCTTTGTCCTTGCTCTAAGAGTATTTCAAAGTATGGTGCGCATAATCAGCGTTCTCATATTACTATTAAGGCAAAAGCGACAGTTGGAAAGACTTTACACATAGAGGATTTAATCGATCTTGCTGAAAAGAAAGCATCATGTGAATTGTATGCAATACTAAAGCGAGAAGATGAAAAGGTTGTGACTGAAAGAGCGTATGATAACCCTGCGTTTGTTGAGGACTTAGTGCGTGATATTGCAGTTGATTTAAATGCAAATGAAAATGTTAACTACTACCGTCTTGAATCAGAAAACTTTGAATCAATCCATAACCACTCAGCCTACGCATTGATTGAAAATCAAAAGTAAGCACATGAAATATAATACTGACAATTTAAGAATAACCTCAAGTGCGCCTATTATGGCGCCTAATGAGCTAATGGGGCAATTTCCGCTTAGTGAAAAAAGTTCTGTCGGTATTTTTCAAGCACGTGAAACTATTTCTAATATCTTAGCAGGTGAAGATAAACGACTAATGGTAATTGTTGGTCCTTGCTCAATTCATGATTCAGCAGCAGCTCGAGATTATGCACAAAAATTAGTTACATTAAGAGAAGAGCTTAAAGAAGATTTATTTATCGTGATGCGTGTGTACTTTGAAAAGCCACGCACAACGATTGGCTGGAAAGGCTTAATTAACGACCCAGATTTGGATGAAAGTTTTAACATTAACAAAGGTTTAAAAATCGCTCGTCATTTGCTCACTGATATCTCTGATATGAACATGCCAGTGGCCGTGGAGTATCTTGATTTAATCACGCCGCAATATATCTCTGATCTTATCTCATGGGGTGCAATTGGTGCACGTACGACTGAGAGTCAATCACATCGTGAGCTGGCTTCTGCGTTGTCTTGCCCTGTTGGGTTTAAAAATGGTACTACTGGATCGCTTAGAATTGCTATTGATGCGATTAAATCTGCTTACAGCCCTCATCATTTGTTGTCAGTCAATAAAGAGGGTGGTGTGAGCCATTACACCTCTTCTGGAAATGACAGTACGCATATTATTTTACGAGGTGGTTCTGATGGACCAAATTACGAAGCCTCTCATGTTGAGAGTGCTTCTCAGCAATTATTAAGCGAAGGTTTAAATCACCGCGTTATGGTTGATTTCTCACATGCTAATAGTGAAAAGAAATTTAAAAATCAGTTGAAAGTTGGTGCAAACATTGCGGATCAAATCTCAAAGGGCACTGACAAAATTTTTGGCGTCATGATCGAGTCAAATATTAACGAAGGTAATCAATCGATTGGACCACTAGATTCTCTTGAATATGGCGTGAGTGTTACTGACAGCTGTATCAACTGGGAAGATACCAAATCACTGCTTAAAATACTAGCACAATCTGTGCGAACCAAAAAACAGCTAACTAATTGATTTAACAATCATTTAGTTATTTAAATATTTTGTAAAATCTTCATCTTATTTACACATTTTCATTGTGTAAATTTAAGCAGTTTAGGGTACAATAAAAGCTCGTTTAACTAAGCAATTTCTTGTATGTCAGATGATCCGATAAACACCGATAATCCCAAAGTTTTTGAGCCAAATTTTCCAATAGTTACTATTGAAGATGAAATGCGTGATTCCTATTTGGAATACGCGATGAGTGTAATTGTTGGACGCGCTTTGCCTGATGTTCGAGATGGCTTAAAACCAGTTCACCGTCGAGTTTTATACGCGATGGATGTTCTTGGCAATGACTACAATAAATCTTATAAAAAATCAGCCCGTATTGTTGGTGATGTTATTGGTAAATACCATCCACATGGCGACACAGCGGTATACGACACTATTGTAAGAATGGCGCAACCATTCTCAATGCGTAATATCCTAGTTGATGGTCAAGGTAATTTTGGTTCGGTTGATGGCGATTCAGCGGCAGCAATGCGTTATACAGAAATTCGTATGACCAAGTTATCTCATGAATTATTACGCGATCTTGAAAAAGACACAGTTGATTTTAATGAAAACTATGATGGTTCAGAGTCAGAGCCTAGTGTTCTACCAGCTCGCGTACCAAACTTATTAGTTAATGGATCATCGGGTATTGCAGTTGGTATGGCAACCAACATTCCACCGCACAATTTAGGTGAAGTGGTTGAAGCATGCCTTAGAACAATCGACAATGAAGATATTTCGATAGATGAATTATTAGAAGTTATGCCAGGGCCAGATTTCCCAACAGCCGGCATTATTAATGGCGCTAGCGGTATTCGCCAAGCCTATGAAACAGGCAAAGGAAAAATCTACCTTAGATCTGTATCGCATGTCGAAGGCGAAGATAAGCAAAGCATTGTCGTCACTGAGCTACCTTATCAAATCAATAAAGCGCGCCTGATTGGTAAGATTGCAGACTTAGTTAAAGATAAGCGTATTGACGGTATTACCGGCCTTAGAGATGAGTCTGATAAAGATGGCATGCGCATGGTGATAGAGCTTCGTCGAGGTGAGGTGCCAGAAGTGATGCTTAACAATCTTTACAAGCTTACAGAAATGCAAACTGTATTTGGTATCAACATGGTGGCCATCGATAAAGGCATGCCTAAGCTGATGAAGCTTAAGGATATCCTAGAGGCATTTATCTCTCATAGAAGAGATGTGGTAACCCGCCGATCTATTTTCGATCTTAATAAAGCTAGAAATCGTGCTCACCTTTTAGAAGGTTTATCAGTTGCACTGCACAATATTGACGAAATTATTACACTAATCAAAGCGGCGCAAAATCCAGCAGAAGCTAAAGCTTCTTTAGCGGCTAAAACTTGGCAGGGTTCTGTCATTAAAGAGCTAATTGGTGATCGTGATATGGCGATGTTTAAGCCAGAAGATTTACCAGCTGAATTGGGTCTGCAAGCGAGCGGTGATTACCAGTTATCAGAGAAACAAGCACAAGCCATTCTTGATCTTAAGCTTCATCGTTTAACAGGTCTTGAAAAAGACAAAATATTTGACGAATTTAATGAATTATTAGAGAGTATTAAATATTTATTAGATATCTTACAAAATCCAGATCGCCTTATGCAAGTGATCCGCGATGAACTTATTGAAATTCGTGATGAATATGCAGATGCTCGCATGAGTGAAATCATCGAGCATAAGATCGATTTAACACTAGAAGATCTTATCGCTCAAGAAGAGCGCGTGGTTACCTTATCTCATGGTGGTTACGTTAAAGCACAAGCGCTTAGTGATTATCAAGCGCAACGACGTGGTGGTAAAGGTAAAGCAGCCACTAAGATGAAAGACGAAGATTTCGTTGATCAGTTGTTTGTTGCCAATTCTCACGATACCGTTTTATGTTTTTCTTCAGCAGGTAAAGTTCATTGGCTGAAAGTCTATGAATTACCAATGGCTTCTCGTACTGCTAAAGGTAAGCCAATTATTAATTTATTACCACTTGACAAAGATGAAGTGATTAACGCAATCTTGCCGGTTTCTGAGTTTACCGACGACCAATTTGTTTTCATGGTAACTAGTAGTGGTACTTGTAAGAAGACCTCATTAACGAATTTTGCACGACCAAGAAAAGGCGGCATTATTGCTATCGAGCTTAGAGATGGCGACAAATTAGTTGGTGTTGAAATTACCTCAGGTAATAACGATATTATGCTGTTCTCTGCGAATGGTAAATCGATTCGCTTTAAAGAGGCAGATGTTCGCGCTGTTGGCCGAACTGCCATCGGTGTTCGCGGCATGAAGCTGGTTAATGATGAGATCGTCTCTGCTATTGTGGCAGATGATTCAAGTCCAATTCTTACAGCAACTGAAAAAGGCTACGGCAAACGCACAGGTTTAGATGAATATCGCGCTCAAGCACGTGGTGGATCAGGCGTTATTTCAATTAAAACATCTGATCGCAACGGTAAAGTAGTTGGCGCCATTCAGGTGACTGACGAAGATGAAATGATGCTAATCTCAAACAAAGGAACATTGGTTCGAGCTCGAGCGGCAGATGTATCAATTATTGGTCGTAACACCCAAGGTGTGACATTGATCAATATTTCCAAAGGTGAAAAGCTAGTATCTGTGGCTAAAATCGCTGAAACTGAAGGGGAGGAGTCAGACGATAATACTGAAACTGACGCCGAAGTTGAAGGTTAACAAATAAGCCTAATAATGAGTCAATTACTGACTCATTCACAAAATTTCTGATATTTTCAAATAGACCAGCTCGAAACAGCTGGTTTTTTGCTTGTGAG